>USDP01000006.1 GCA_900553545.1 uncultured Eubacteriales bacterium
CCAGCGGATATGGAGCTTTCGCCGCCTCGGCGGAAGCGGAATGCAGCTGGCTTCTCCTGACGCCGCGCCGCACGCTATCTTGATGATGGCGCTCAGGCAGCATGTTACGGATACGGCAACACAATGAATCCGCATAAAAAGAGAGCGGCCTCTTGGCCGCTCCTTTATTTCCGTTTCCATGTGCTCGGGCAGAAGAGGACGAGCATCGGATAAAGTTCCAATCTGCCGAACAGCATATCGAGGCACAGCACGATCTTCGACAGCGGCGAGAACGCCGCAAAGCTCTCCGTCGGCCCGACGAGGCCGAGTCCTGGGCCGATGTTGTTGAACGTCGCGAGGACGGCGGTCAGCGTCGTACTCCCGTCGAAGTTATCCAGCGACACGAGCAGCACCGACGCCATCACCAGAAACACGTACAGAATGAGGTACGTGCTGACGGAGCGGATGCTCTCGCGGGAGATGGGCTTGCCGTCCATCTGCATGACCTTGACGGTGTGCGGATGGAGCAGACGATGGATCTCCGCGCGGGCCGCGCGGAAGAGGATAATGAGCCGCGAGACCTTCAGGCCGCCGCCGGTCGACCCGGCGCACGCGCCGATGATCATCAAAAACACCAAAATCACGCGCGACAGCTCCGGCCAGAGGTTGAAGTCCACCGTGCCGTAGCCCGTTGTCGTGATGATGGAGCTGACGGCGAACGCCGCGTGATGGAATGCGTCGTAGACGCGCGGATAGTAGGAAAGCGTATTCACCGTGATGACCGCGATCGCTCCGAAAATCAGCCCGAGATACCACCGCAGCTCGGTATTCTTCCACACAAGGTCAAATTTTCGCCGCAGCAGGAAGAAATAGATCGAGAAATTCACGCCGAACAGCGCCATGAACACCGTTGTGACCGTCTGCGCATAGTAGCTGTAACTGAGGAAAGAGTCGCGCTTGATCGCGAGACCGCCGGTGCCCGCCGTGCCGAACGTGTTGCAGAGCGCATCAAAGACCGGCATGCCGCCCGCCAGATAGAAGAGGATCTGGATGACGGTCAGCGCGAGATAGATCGTGTAGAGGATCTTCGACGAGTCGGCCATCCGCGGCACCATCTTCACCACGGCCGGGCCGGGGCTCTCTGCGCGGAGCAGATGGATGCCCTGCCCGCCCTCGAGCCGCAGGATCGCCATCATGAACACCAGAATGCCCATGCCGCCGATCCAGTGCGAAAAGCTGCGCCAGAACAGCATGCAGTGGCTCAGCGCCTCGACATCCGGCAGGATGGACGAGCCGGTCGTCGTGAAGCCGGAGATCATCTCAAACACCGCGTCGAGATACGACGGGATCTCGCGCGACAGCGTGAACGGCACCGCGCCGACCAGCGACAGCACGATCCAGCTCAGCGCCACGGTCATAAGGCCGTCGCGCGCGTAGATCGTCTTGTTCTTCGGCCGCGTGACGAGCATCATCAGCCCGCCGGCTGCTGCTGCGCCGAGAATGGTGTAGAGGAAATAGAGACCTGTCCGCTCGCGGTAGAGCAGCGCAGTCACCAGCGGGAGCAGCATCAGCCCGCTCTCGATGAGGAGCAGCGCGCCGAGCAGCCAGACGATCATGCGTTTATTCATGGCCATATCCTCTGTGTCCGGCCAGAATGTCGTCCAGCTCGCGCAGGCCGGGCGTCGAGCTGACCACGACGACTGTGTCGCCCGGCTCGATGGTGTCCTGGCCGCTGGGGATGAGGATCTGTCCGCCGCGGTTGATGCAGCAGACGAGCAGATTGGGCCGCAGCTCCAGCTTCAGCAACGGCACGCCGCACACCGTGCTCGACTCCGTCACGCGGAACTCCAGCGCCTCGGCCTTTCCGCCGACGAGCTTGTAGAGCGTCTCAATCTTCGATCCCACCGAATCCTGCATCGACCGGACATAGCGGCAAATGAGGTTCGACGTGGAAAAGCGCGGGTTGAAGACGCTGCCGATGTCCATCGCGTCGATGATGGTCTGGAAGGAATAGCGGTTGATCTTGGTCACGACCTTGACCTTCGGCCACGTCTTGCGGACATAGAGTCCCATCAGGACATTCTCCTCGTCGATGCCGGTCAGCGCAGCGAACGCATCGCACTGCTCGATGCCGGATTCGCGCAAAAATGCCTCGTTCGTGCCGTCGCCGTGCAAAATCGTCGCCTTCGGCAGCGCGGCGGACAGCTCTTCACAGCGCGCATAGTTCGACTCAATGATCGTCACGCCGAGTCCGGACTCCAGCAGCTGCCGCGCCAGATAGAACGCGATGCGCCCGCCGCCGACGAGCAGCGCGTTGCGGATGCGTCCGGCTGCGAGCTTCTGCTGCCGGAAAAACTGCTGCGCATTGCCGGGCGAGGCCACGAACGAGATGCGGTCGCCCGCGGCGAGGCGGAATGTGCCGGTCGGGATATAGACCTCGTTCTCCCCGCGCTCCACCGCGCAGATCAGTACCTTCGCCTTGATCAATCCCGGCAGCTCCATCAGCTGCTTGTCCACAAGCTGCGAATCGGGCGGCAGCTGGAACTTCAGCATCTCCACGCACCCGCCCGCAAACGTGTCGGTCTTGATGGCAGACGGCGTGCGGAGCGTCCGCGCGATCTCCGCCGCGCAGTTCAGCTCCGGATTGACGGACAGGCTCAGGCCGAGATCCTCGGAGATGAGGTTCAGCTCTTCATCATATTCCGGGTTGCGCACACGGGCGATCGTATGCCGCGCGCCGAGCTTTTTCGCCACAAGGCAGCAGAGCAGGTTCAGCTCGTCCGACGCCGTCACCGCGATCAGCAGATCCGCGCTGTCCACGCCGGCCTCCAGCTGCGTGGCCGACATGGCCCCGTTGCCCTCGACGCAGAGGATGTCCAGATCCTCCACGGTCTGCTGTAACGGCACGGCGTTCTGGTCGATGATGGTGACCTCATGGCCCTCCCGGCTGAGCTGCTCGGCCAGTGTGGAGCCGATCTTCCCATCGCCGACAATGACAATTTTCATACCCTCGCCACCTTGTATATCTGAATTGGTATTCTCCATTTTACCATGTTCCCGTCGGGAAAGCAATCTTCAGAAACTGTTCAGCTTTGCCCGCCGCGGCGGGCAAACGCGAAAATAGAAACGTCATGCTGCGCCAGTGAGACCAGTCACTGGCGCAGCATGACGCTTCCGTTTTATTCAGCCGGGCAAATCTTCGCTTCACACGATCACGCGGATCAACACCATATAGCACGCCGTGCCGCCCGCGATGCTGAGCAGCGTGCTGTGTTTCCAGAGGTGCAGGCCGACCGTCACCGCCGCGGCGATGAGCTGCGGCGCACAGGCCGCTAGACTCGTGAACTGCGTGCCGCGCAGGCAGTAGACCACCAGCGCCATCATGATCGCCATCGGCAGGACCTTCCCCAGGTAGCGCACCACGCGCGGCACTTTATGCTTGCCGAAGATCAAAAACGGGAACAGCCGCTCGCTGAACGTACACACCGCGCAGACGAGGATGACCACAGCAATATAAACATTGGTATTCATTCCACGCGCACCTTTCCTTCCAGACGGCCCTGAAACGCGATCAAAGCCACAACCGTCGCCGCCAGCGACGGCAGCAGGAAATTGTCCGACCCGAAGATCAGCAGACAGGCCAGCGCCGACACAAACGACACCGCTGCGGGCAGCTTGCTTTCGCAGTGCTCCAGCTGATTGATCAAAATGACGATGAACAGCGCCGTCATCGCAAAATCCACGCCCGTCATGTCAAACGGCAAAAGCGTCCCCGCGAGGCAGCCGAACATCGAAAACAGAATCCAGTACGACCAAATCAGCGCCGTGTCGAAAATATGCACCCATTTTTCCTCCACATCGTCGCGCGGGATGTAGGAGCAGAGCAGCGAATAGCTCTCGTCCGTCAGGCCGTAAATCAGGAAATACTTCCACGGCCCGTATTCCTTGAACTTTTCCAGAAACGAGATGCCGAAGAACAGATGCCGGCTGTTGAGCAGCAGCGATGTGATCGCAATCGTAAGAATCGGCGTCCCAGCGGCGAGCCACCCGGAGAGCAGCATCTGCTGCGTCCCGGCGTAGATGAACAGGCTGGCAATGCCGGTCAGGCCGACCGAATAGCCCTTCTGTGCCATCAGGATGCCGTTGGCCGAGCCGAGCGCGAAATAGCCGATCATGATGGGCATGCTGCGCCGAAAGGCATAGAGAAAGCTGTCTTTGAGTTTCTGCTTCATGGAAAACGCTCCTTGCGCACTGTCGTCGTACGGCTTATTGTACCGCTCTGCACTCCGCCGCGCAAGTGGATAAATATACAAAGTCCCCCTCCTTTGAGGGGGGCTTTGCGTATAAATTGTCAAACGAGCTGCATCGCTCCGGCGTTCCGGCGCGGCGTCCGGCCAAAATAAGCCGTCATCACGCGCACGAGGCTGTCCAGATCGCGCGCACCCATCGTCTCATAGGCCGAGTGCATCGCCAGCTGTGCCAGCCCGATATCCACCGTCGGCACGGCGACGCGCGTGTCGGAGATCGACCCGAGCGTCGAGCCGCCCGGCAGGTCGGACCGGTTCGCGTAGGTCTGCGTCTGCTCGCCCGTCTCGCGGCAGAGCAGGCGGAACGCCGCCGCGGAGACCGCGTCGGTCGCGTAGCGCTGGTTCGCGTTGAACTTCAC
Organism: uncultured Eubacteriales bacterium; assembly: GCA_900553545.1. Taxonomy (GTDB): domain Bacteria; phylum Bacillota; class Clostridia; order Oscillospirales; family Oscillospiraceae; genus CAG-170. The sequence continues at coordinate 4,646 of USDP01000006.1, forward strand.
GACGACGCCGCCGTTCAGATACGGCGTGTTCTGCGCGTCGGCGAATTCCGGATGGTTCGGATGCTGCGCGTGGGCGTTGTCCGCCGACACGAGGAAGCTCCCGGCGCACCAGCGCAGATAGTCCTCCTCCGTCTTCCCGAGCGCGAGCGTCAGGCGGCGGAGCGTATCGCGCAGGAAATTGCTGGCCGCGCCCTGCTTCGTCTCACTGCCGACCTCTTCGTTGTCAAATACCGCCAGTACCGGGATCGCACCCGACGGACTGCTCTGCAAAAAGCCCTCGGTCAGCGCGAACGCGCACGCAAGGTCGTCCAGCTTCGGCGAGCCGATCAGCTCACCCTCCGCGCCGAGGACGCTCCCGCGCCCGCGCAGATAGAGGAACAGGTCGTGCCCCAGGATCTGCTCCGGGGCCACGCCCGCCGCCTCCGCCACGATCGCGCGCAGATCCTGTGCGCCGCAGCCGAGCAGCGGGAACGTGTCCACATTTGCCAGCAGCTTCACGCCGTCGTTCGCCACGCGGTTCATGTGGATGGCGACAGACGGGATGATCATGAGGTCCCGGTCGACATCCGCCAGCCGCGCCTCCAGCTTCCCGTCCCGCTCGACGATGATCCGTCCCGCGACGGACAGCGGCCGGTCGAACCACGTGTTCATCAGCATCCCGCCGTACTTTTCCGTGTCCAGCACGGTGCAGCGCGCGCTGAGCTTTTCCGCGTGCTCCTTGATCTGGAACGTCGGGCTGTCGCTGTGCGCGGCGGCCAGCGCGAAGCCCGTGACCCCGCCCTCCGGCACGCGGAACGCCAGCAGCGACGAATCGTTCCGCGTCACGACATACCGCCCGCCGGGGCGGACGTCCCACGCCGCGTCCTCCGCAAGCGCTGTATACCCCTCCGCCGTCAATCGGTTTTTCAGGTTGGCCGTTGCGTGATAGCGGCTCGGGCTTTTTTCGATCAGATCCAGCAGTTGTTCTGCATATTGATACATGATGTTGCACCTCGTTTTGTAGTGCCTCCAGCATACCACGCGCCGCAGTCGTTTTCAATAGACAAAATTTCTCCCGCTGTCTGTTCAGCGCGGACAAACTGTGGTACAATACTCAAAACCGATCATAACAGGAGGAATTTCTGATGAAAAAATCCGTTCTGCGCGCCTATGCGCGCCTCATCGCCGAGAGCGGCGTCAACGTCCAGAAGGGGCAGGAGGTCTTCATCACGGCCGAGCTCGACCAGCCGGAGTTCGTGGCCATGGTGGTCGAGGAATGTTACCGCCGCAAGGCGAAGAAGGTCGTCGTCGACTGGAACTATCAGCCGCTGACCAAGCTGCATGTCCGCCACCAGTCGCTCACCACGATGAGCACGCTTGACAACTACGAAGAGGCCCGCTGGCAGCATTACGTCGACACCATCCCCTGCCGCATCTACCTGCTCTCCGAGGATCCGGACGGTCTGCGCGGCGTCAATCAAGAGAAGATGGCCAAGGCACAGCAGAAAAAATATCCGATCATCAAGGGCTACCGCGACCAGATCGAGAACAAATATCAGTGGTGCATCGCGGCCGTCCCCGGCGTGAAGTGGGCCAAGAAGCTCTTCCCGGAGCTGCGGGCCAGCCAGGCCGTGGAAAAGCTGTGGGAGGCCATCCTGCACACGTCCCGCGTCGATGACGACCCCGTCGCCGCTTGGGACGCACACAACAAGGATCTCAAATCCCGCTGTGACTACCTCAACGGCCTTGGCATCCGTGAGCTGCAATACCGTGCCTCCAACGGCACGGATCTCCATGTCGGCATGATCCCTGAGGCGCAGTTCTGCGGCGGCGGCGAGACGAGCCTGCAAGGCATCTTCTTCAACCCGAACATCCCGACCGAGGAATGTTTCATCTCCCCGAAGCGCGGCGTCGCCGAGGGCATTGTCTATTCAAGCAAGCCGCTGAGCTATCAGGGTCAGCTCATTGACCGGTTCTGGATTCGCTTCCGCGAGGGCAAGGCCGCCGAATGGGGCGCGGAGGAAAACGAAGCGCTGCTGACCAAGCTCATCACCATGGACGAGGGCAGCGCCTATCTCGGCGAATGTGCGCTCGTGCCGTTCAACTCCCCGATCAACGAAACCGGCATCCTGTTCTACAATACACTGTTCGATGAGAACGCCTGCTGCCATCTCGCGCTCGGCATGGGCTTCGCCGACACCATCCGCGATTTCGAGCATAAGACGCTCGACGAGTGCCGCGCGCTCGGCGTGAACGACTCCATGATCCACGAGGACTTCATGATCGGCACAGCCGACCTTTCCATCGACGCCCTCTGTGAAGACGGCCGGACCGTTCCCCTCTTCCGCAACGGCACCTGGGCCTTCTGATCCCCCACACCTTGCGCTGCCCAAAGGCTCCCTTTGATTGTATCAAGGGGAGCTGTCTGCGCTTTGCGCAGACTGAGGGGATTAAGGCCGCCAAGTTTCCGCTGCACTTTGCTTGTGCCCGTAGGGGCGGGGCTCTGCTCCGCCCGAACCCCGCCGCAGCGGAAAAAGCCCCCCTCTTCGTAGAGGGGGGAAGATCGCCAACGGCGATCAGGGGGGAGAAGTTCTCTCAAGCGCCCCCAGACCTCGCTTCGCTCGGCCAGCCCCCTCTTAGTAGAGGGGGCCTTTGGGCTAGCCGATGCCCTCATCGACCCCTACGAGTTCTATCGCAGATCAAAGAAGGACGGCCATTGGCCGCCCTTCTTCCTATTTGACAAATTTATCGATGGCCTGGCAGAGATTGGCGATGGCCTCCTGGTCGCTCAGCTCGACGGCGTCGACGATGCAGTGCTGGATATGATCCTCGAGGATCACCTTGCCGATGTTGTTGATGGCCGAGCGGACGGCGGACAGCTGGATCAGGACCTCGGAGCAGTCGCGCCCATCCTCCACCATCTTCTTCACCGACTCCAGATGACCGATCGCACGGGCAAGCCGGTTAAGCACGGCCTTTGTGTTTTCGTGCACATGGCCGTGCCCCTCGCCGTGCGTGTGGGCGATGCCGTGCTCATGCAGATATTCATGCGTGTGTTCCATAGAAATTCTCCTCGGGCGTTCTTTGTGCGTATCATATCACGGCAGCACGGAAAAATCCACAGAAATATCAACAATTTTTCCTGAAAATTCCGAAGTGCATCCCCCTGGCGGTGATCATTTTGCTATTTTTTCGGGGCTTTACAAAGGACATGCTCCTGATGTATAATAGCCTGTAAAGAAACTTGCTTGCAGGAGGAATGTACCATGCACCACGATCATGAACACGAGGGCTGCTGCCACAGCCACGAAGAGGGCCACACGCACGAGCATCATCACGAGCACGGCTGCGCGGCATGCGGCAGCTGCAATGCCGACCCGAAGGCCGAGCTGAAGGCGCTGATGAAATATATGGTTGGCCACAACGCGTCCCACGCGAACGAGCTGGCCCAGCTGGCCGCGAAGCTGAAGGATCTCGGCGAGGATACGGCTTATGAGCAGATCATGCTGGCCGTGTCGGATTTTGAAAAGGGCAATATGCGGCTGTCGACCGTGCTGGCCGCAATGGAGTAAGGAGCGATCACACTATGTGCCTGGCAAACGTCTATAAGGGACAGGAAGCGCCGGAAAATCTGGTGCTCGGCAATGTGCAGCGCATCGACATCCAGAACGGTCAGGTCTTCCTGACCGACCTGATGGACCGGCAGGTCGTCATCGAGGGCGAGCTGGTGTCGGTCGATCTGGTGGGCAATGTCGCCATCGTGCGCGAGACCGTGCGCTGAGATGGCGGAATACGAGGTCGTGCGCGAGGTGCAGAACCTCTGCGCAAATAACCAGATGCGCGACGTCTTCTTCGACGAGATCGAAACGGACGATCCCGTCGAATGGATTCGCCGCGAGGTCAAGGGAAAAGAGGTCAACCTGACCGTCGACCGCAAGGCGGACGGGTCCATGACCATCTATGTAGAAAGTGCCGGCGTGAGCCAGAAATTCCTGTTCACGCCGGTCTGAACCCGGCGGCATTTTGAAAAAACACAAGTTTTTTCGGTTTTTTAACAAGTTCGGGCTTGTATTTGCGGCAGCATTATGTTACGATATTTCTGTATCGAATCCCGAGATGGGCCTCGTATGCCCACTTGGGAGTAGGCAGAAAAAATCATATTTTTTGGAGGCATATATGAGCGTTGCTGAAATCTATGAAAAGAGAGCCACTTTCTCGTTCGAGGTGTTCCCGCCCAAGACGGATGTCGGCATGGAAAAGCTGTGCGGCAAGGACGGCGTCCTGGAAAAGCTGTACACGCTGAACCCCGACTACATCTCCTGTACTTACGGTGCCGGCGGCACCAACGTCGGTAAAAACCTCGAAGTTCTCGACAAGATCGTCAAGGACGGCAAGACCACCCCGGTCACCCACTTCACCTGCATCGGCAACACCAAGGAAGACATCAAGGAAAAGCTTCAGACCTACCTGGATCACGGCATCGACCACATGCTCGCGCTCCGCGGCGACCTGCCCTTCGGCTGGACCGGCACCAACGGCGACCTGCACTATGCCACCGAGCTGGTCAAGTTCGTCCGCAAAGAGTTCGGTGACAAGTTCACCATCGCGGTCGCTGGCTCGCCCGAAGGCCACATCCAGTGCCGCAGCCTCGAGGCTGACATCGCGTTCCTGAAGCAGAAGCAGGACAACGGCGCCGACTTCATCATCAGCCAGCTCTGCTGGGATATGGATGCGTTCCGTTACTGGCTCGACGCCATCCGCGGCGCGGGCATCTGGCTGCCGGTCGACGTGGGCATCATGCCGATCCTCGATCAGGCCGCGACTATCAACATGGCCCTTAGCCGCAACGGCTGCGTCATGGACCGCAAGCTCTGCGAGATCATCTCCAAGAACTGGATCTTCCCGAACCCGTTCGACAAGGAGCCGTTCGACGCGGACGTCGCCGGCAAGAAGGCCAGCTTCAAGGCCGCCGGTATCGAGTATACCATCAACCAGATCGACGAGTATCGCGCCTGCGGCGTGGATGGCATCCACCTGTACGCGCTGAACAAGTACGACGACGTGGCCAACATCGCAAAGCTGGCCGGTCTGATCGACCTCGTCTAATCCAATCATCAGCTGCCCCGGCGGGCGTTTGCCCGCCGGGACATTCGAGCGTTTAGCAAGGAGCGTTTTTTATGGCAAGATCGCACACCATCGCAGTGGCCGGAAAGGGCGGCGTCGGCAAGACGACGACTTGCGGCATGATCATCGACTATCTCTGCAAGGCTGGAAAAGGCCCGCTTCTGGTGGTGGACGCCGACGCGAACTCGAACCTCAACGAGGTTCTGGGCGTGGAGGTGGAGACGACGCTGGGCGACATCCGTGAGGAAATGGCCCGCGCCGAACAGACGGGCAGCGTGCCCGCCAATATGACCAAGGCCGATTACGCGGAGATGAAATTCGGCACAGCGCTGATCGAAGAAGACGACTATGACATGCTCGTCATGGGCCGCACGCAGGGCAAGGGCTGCTATTGCTTTGTCAACGGCGTGCTGAAGACCCAGCTGGACAAGTATATCGGCAATTATAATTATGTGATCATGGACAACGAGGCGGGGCTGGAGCACATTTCGCGCGGCACGCTCCCGCACGTGGATACCATGCTCCTCGTTTCCGACTGTTCGCGGCGCGGCATCCAGGCCGTGGGGCGGATCGCGGAAATGATCCGCGAGCTGAACTTGAAGCCCGGCGAAATGAAGCTGATCGTCAACCGCGCGCCCGGCGGCGAACTGAACCCCGGCGTGGCGGAGGAAATAAAGAAATACGGTCTGGATCTCGTCGGCGTGCTGCCGCAGGACGATCTGGTCTACGAATACGACTGCGAGGGCAAGCCCAGCTCACAGGTTCCCGACAGCGCACCCGTCAAGCAGGCGCTGGCGGCCATCATGCACAAATTAAATTTGTAAACCTATTTTTAAGATAGGGCCACAGGACATCGTGTATTCGGCGAGAGATTTTGGCGCAAGGCAAGATTTGGAGCGCGCAGACATACTTTCTGTATTTCAAGCGCTTCAAACTGCGGCATTGCGGCAAAAGATCCGGCGAAGACGGGCTTGCGGTCTTATCCCAGCAAAATTTTTTATATAGGGGGATTCACCATTATGCCTTTTGTTCCCAAAAAGCAGGCTTTCAACGCCCACATCAATGAAGTGGTGCTCGGCGTTGGTGACAAAGCCACCGCGATCGGCGGGCAGAATGTCCTGCCGTTCCATACCTTTGACGCGGAGATCAAGAACGCACCGAAGATCGGCGTCGAGCTGACCGACTTTGGTATGGAAGAGTACACCATGCCCGGCGAGAAGGAATTCTATGCCGGCTGCGAGACCGTCGTCGACATGGCCAAGCGCGCCGAGACGATGGAAGGCGCGAGCTTCCTCTGCCTGCACTTCGAAGGGGCCGATCCCAACGGCGCCAACAAGTCCACGGAAGAGTGCGTCGCGCTGGCGAAGGCCGTGGCCGACGCCGTGACGATGCCCATCGTCATCATGGGCTGCAAGAACATCGAAAAGGACACCGAGCTGTTCAACAAGATTGCCGAGGCTCTGGCCGGCAAGAACATTCTCGTCCTGTCCGCCCGCGACGAAAACTACAAGACGGTCGGCGCGTCCGCCGGTCTGGCCTACGGCCAGAAGGTCGGCGCGGAATCCGCCGTCGATATCAACCTTGCCAAGCAGCTGAACACCGTCATGACCCAGCTCGGCGTCAACGCCCAGTCCATCGTCATGAACATCGGTTCCGCCGCTGCCGGTTACGGCTATGAGTATGTTGCTTCCACGCTGGACCGCGTGAAGGATGCCGCGCTGAAGCAGGCCGATGCCATGCTCCAGATGCCCATCATGACCCCGGTCTCCGCCGACGCCTGGGGCGTCAAGGAAGCGGTCATGAGCGAAGCGGATATGCCCGAATGGGGCAACCAGGAAGAGCGCGGCGTGGAGATGGAAGTCACCACGGCGGCGGCTGTCCTGGCCGGCGGCTCCGACGCCGTCATCATGCGGCACCCGGCCGCGATCCGCACCATCGCCAAGATGATCAACGCGCTCATGTAAGCAGGAAGGAGGAACACTACTATGGCAGTTAAAGGTCTTGACATTTTCAAATTATCTCCCAAGAAGAACTGTAAGGAATGCGGCAGCCCCACGTGTATGGCGTTCTGCATGAAGGTCGCGCAGGGCGCGCTCCCGATCACGAAGTGCCCGTACATGTCCGAAGAGGCGATCGCCCTCCTCTCCGAGGCCACCGCACCCCCCATGAAGACCATCGAGTTCGCCGGCCACAAGCTCGGCGGCGAGACCGTCATGTTCCGTCATGAGAAGACCCTCGTGTCCCGCAACCTCTTTGCGCAGTATCTGTGCACCTGCATGGACGACGCCGAGGTCGACGCGAAGCTCGACATCATGAAGAAGACCGACTACGAGCGCATCGGTGAGCGCGAGTACGTCGAATCCATTTTCGTCCACGACGCTGGCGATGCCGACAAGTTCGTCGCGCTGGCCAAAAAGGCCGCCACGTTTGAGCGCGGCGTCATCCTCGACACCGAAAACGTCGACGCCGCGAAGGCCGCCGTCGAGGCGATCAAGGACATCAAGCCCATTCTGAACGGCGCCAACAAGGACAACTACGCCGACATGAACGCCATCGCGACCGCCGCGGGCATCGTCCTCGGCGTCAAGGGCGCTTCCCTCGAAGAGCTGCACGACACCGTCGAAGCTCTCGAGAAGGCCGGCAACAAGAACCTCGTCATCGACGTCACCGGCGCGACCGTGAAGGAGACCTTCGCGAACGCCGTCATCGTCCGCCGCTCCGCCATCAAGGACAACGACCGTACCTTCGGTTATCCGTCCATCGTCAACCTCGCGAAGCTCTGCCACGGTGACATCCACCTGCAGACCGCTCTGGCGTCCGTGTTCACGCTGAAATACGGCTCGATCATCGTCATGGAGCGCATGAGCTACGCCGAGGCGCTGCCGCTGTACGGCCTGCGCCAGAACATCTACACCGACCCGCAGAAGCCCATGAAGGTCGCCCCCGGCATCTACCCGATCAACGGCGCCACGCCCGACGATCCCTGCTGCCTGACGGTCGACTTCGCGCTGACCTACTTCCTGGTCTCCGGCGAGCTCGAGCGGTCCAAGGTGCCCATCAACCTGCTCATCACCGACGCGTCCGGCATGTCCGTTCTGACCGCGTGGGCCGCCGGCAAGTTCTCCTCGACCTCCGTCAAGAAGTTCTTCGACGAGTTCGATCTGGCTTCCAAGATCAACAACCGCACCCTCATCATCCCTGGCAAGGTTGCCGTCATGAAGGGCGAGATTCAGGACAAGCTGCCCGAGTGGAACGTCGTCGTCGGCACGCGCGAGGCTGTCGAGCTCGTCAAGTACCTCAAGGACGGCGAGTACAAGGCTGCTGCCGAGGCTGCCGCCGCCGCGAAGGCTCCCGCCGGCGAGAAGAAGGAGACCGTCGACGCCAACGCGCCGCTGGACTTCGAGAAGATCGCTGCCTCCATCCCGGCCATCAAGATCCGCGACGACCTCGATGCCCACTACAAGCAGAGAGATCCGGAATCCCCGAAGTTCGTCACCATCGGCGAGCGCATCCACTGCATCTCCCCGGTCATCCGCGAGGCCATGGCCACGTTCAACCCCGATCCGATCCTCGAGCGTGCAGCCCAGCAGATCAAGGCTGGCGCGACCTACCTCGACGTCAACATCGGCCCGGCCGAGTCCAATGGTCCGGAACTGATGACCTGGGCGGTCAAGCTGCTGCAGGAGAACTTCAACAACGTGCCTCTGGCCCTCGATACCGCCAACAAGCGCGCCATCGAAGCCGGCATCAAGGTCTACAACCGCACGAACGGCAAGCCCATCGTCAACTCTGCTGACGCCGGCTCCCGTATCTCCTACATCGACCTGGCCGCGGCCAACGATGCGATCTGCGTCGCGCTCTGCTCCGCCGACGGCATCGCCAAGGACAACGAAGAGCGCATGATGCACTGCCATCACATGCTCGAGCGCGGCCTGTCCCTCGGCATGGAAGCGACCGACCTCTGGTTCGACCCGCTGTTCCTCGTCGTCAAGGGCATGCAGGACAAGCAGATGGACGTTCTGAACGCCATCAAGCTGTTCGCCGACGAGGGCCTGAAGTCCACCGGCGGCCTGTCCAACAACTCCAACGGCGCGCCGAAGAATGTCCGCCCGATCATGGACTCCGCGCTGGTCGCCATGGCGATGATGCAGGGCCTGACCTCTGCCATCGTCAACCCGAACGACCTGCGGCTGATGGAGACCATCAAGTCCTGCGACATCTTCAAGAACAACGAGCTGTACTCCGACTCCTATCTGGACGCCTAATTTTACAAAACCCGTTCCCTGCCGGAAAATTTCCGGCAGGGAATCGGCGCTTTATCCGTTCGCAATCAAATTCGGGAAATTTGCTGGTTTTCCGGACGCATGACCGGAAAACCGGCTTTTTCATATCTTTCATCACGTATGAAACGGGAGGATTTTATGAGCGTATTAACTGATCTCATCTACAGCGGTTCGAATGCCGTTGCGGGCCTGACCGAAGGCGCCGTCAACGATGCCATTGCCAAATACGGCCCGGAGAAGGAGCTTGCCTTCCCCGATACCGCATATTTCTTCCCCACGATCTACGCCGCCACCGGCGTCAAGGTCAAGACGCTGGGCGATCTGCCCGCCTGCGTCGGCGTGCTCAAGAGCCTCATCACCAATCAGGAGGATCTGGGTCAGGCGCTGAACGCGGGCCTCGCCACTGCCGTCGGCGCGGAGATCCTGGAGGGCCTGAAGTTCGTCGAGCAGAAGGACGCCTACGAGCAGGCGACCGTCCCCGGCATCGGCTTCGTGCCCGATCCCATCATCCGTTCCCTCGGTGTCCCGCTGGTCACCGGCGATATCCCCGGCGTAGCCGTCGTGCTGGGCAAGGCCGAGAAGGCGGAGGACGTGGCCGCCGTCGTCAAGGGCTATCAGTCCAAGGGCATCATGACCTTCATGATCGGCGACGTCATCGAGCAGTGCGCCGAGCAGGGCGTCAAGATGGGTCTCGAGCTGCGCGTCATCCCGCTGGGCCATGACGTCACCGCCGTTATCCACGTCGTCACCGTCGCCATCCGCGCGGCGCTGATCTTCGGCAATGTGCAGCCGGGCGATCTGGCCGGGCTGCTGGCCTACACAAAGGAGCGCGTCCCCGCGTTCGTCAATACCTTCGGCGACATCGATCCGGTCGTCGTCTCCGCCGGCGCAGGCGCAATCGCGCTGGGCTTCCCGGTCGTGGTCGACGTCGACCTCGGCGAAAATCAGGTTCCGGGCGCGCTCGAATCCTGCACTGATCACAGCGAGACCGTCAAGAAGTCGCTCGAGCTGCGCGGTATCAAGATCAAGTCCAAGGAACTGCCGATCCCGGTCGCATTCGCTGCGGCGTTCGAAGGCGAAATCATCCGCAAGGCCGATATGCAGGTCGAGTTCTGGTCCGCCAAGAACACCACCTGTGAGCTTGTCCAGATGAAGGATGCTTCGGAAGTCGAGGATCACAAGATCACCGTGGACGGCCCGGATATCGATTCCGGAGAACTCGAATACGCCCTTGCCACCTGTATTTACGTCGCGGGCAAGAAGATGCAGGCCGACTTCGAGTCTGTCATCGAGCGTAAAATCCACGCCTGGTTCAACTATATGGAAGGTGTCATGCACACCGGCCAGCGCAACCAGTTCCGCATCCGTATTTCCAAGGACGCCTATGAGCACGGCCTGCGCCTGCATCACTTCGGCGAAGTCCTGTACCACATGATCATGGACGAATTTGACGCCGTCGTCGACAAGTGTGAGGTCCGCCTCATCACCGACCCGGAGAAGGCCACGAAGTTCCTGAACGAAGTCGCCATGCCGCGCTACAACGCACGTGACGACCGTCTGGCCTCCATGACCGACGAATCTGTCGACCGCTTCTTCACCTGCATCCTCTGTCAGTCGTTCGCCCCGGCGCACTGCTGCGTCGTCACCCCGGAGCGTCTCGGCCTGTGCGGCGCCGTTTCCTGGCTCGATGCCAAGGCGACGAACGAGCTGAACCCGCAGGGCCCGTGCCAGCCGATCTTCAAGGAGGGCTGCCTCGACGAGCGCACCGGCCGCTACACCACGGTCAACGAGGCCATCAAGGACGCGACGCACGGCGCGGTCGAAGAGGTCACGCTGTACTCCATCATGGAAGACCCGATGACCTCCTGCGGCTGCTTCGAGTGCATCTCCGGCATCGAGCCGATGTCCAACGGCTTCATCGTCGTCAACCGCGAATACGCGGGCATGACCCCCGCCGGCATGACGTTCGGCGAGCTGGCCTCCTGCACGGGCGGCGGCGTCCAGACGCCGGGCTACATGGGCCATGGCCGTCACTTCATCTCCTCCAAGAAGTTCATCCATGCCGAAGGCGGCATCGAGCGCATCGTCTGGATGCCGAAGGAACTGAAGGACGACGTCGGCGAGCGCCTGAACAGGACCGCGAAGGAACTCTACGGCATCGACAACTTCACCGACATGATCGCCGACGAGACCATCTGCACCGACTGCGACGCGCTGTATGAATTCCTTCAGGAAAAGAACCATCCGGTGCTTGCAATGGAGCCTTTGATGTAATATAATCATTGCATCAGCACAGTGATAGCTTTCTGTCCTCCGGCGGCGCGCGGGCTTTCCCAACCCGCAGATGACCCCAAACACGCCGCCGCGCGCAGAACGTGAGATCCAGGGGGAGGGCTTTGCCCTCCCCTTTTTACGCATCTGTACGCCCACCGCGGACAAATATGCAGAAACGTCCGCAAAAGTCCCTGCGTGTACGGGCGGACGCCGCCCGCAGACGCAAGGACTTTGAATATGAACTTACACCGAAAGGAGACCCCATCCGATGTATCAGGTTACCTTCCAATTTGAAAACGGCGACAAGCCGGTCGTCTTCTCGGCGTCGCCGAATATCACACTGCTCGAGGCCGCGCGGAGCGCGAACGTCGCCATCGACGCGCCCTGCTCCGGCAACGGCTCATGCGGCAAGTGCCGCGTGAAGATCCTCAGCGGTGAAGTCGAGAGCTATCCGTCGAGCCATATCTCCGAGGAAGAATATGCCGCAGGCTGGCGGCTGAGCTGCGCGAGCAAGGTCATCGGCGACGTGACCGTCGAGGTGCCGGACATCGCGTCGGCCTACCAGAGCCGGATGAAGACCGCCGACCTCTCAACCGGCAAGGAGGTCGAGATCTTTGAAAAGCTCCAGGCCGATCTGCAAGCCGCCGGGATCGACTTTACGAACGATTCCTTTGTCCAGTTCCGCCTGACGCTGGACGAGCCGACGCTCGACGACACCATGCCGGATACCGAGCGCCTTGCGCGCGCCGTCGAGGCCGAGAGCGGCTGTGAGCCGGTAAAGCTGAGCTACCACGTGGTGCAAAAGCTGGCCATAACGCTCCGCGACGCCGACTTCAAGGTGACGGCCTCCGCCGTCCGTCAGGGTGACGGGCTGCTGGTCGTCGACGTGACCGCGAAGGAGGATGCGCCCATCTACGGCTGCGCCATTGACATCGGCACGACCACCGTCACCGGCGTCCTGATGGACATGGCCAGCGGCAAACTCACCGCAAAGGCGTCCGCCGGCAACGGTCAGATCCGCTACGGCGCGGACGTCATCAACCGCATCATTGAGCAGGGCAAGCCCGGCGGCGTGAAGCGGCTTCAGGACGCGATCCTGAAAGAGACGCTGCGCCCGATGGTGGGCCTGATGTGCAAGACCGCCGGCATCACGGCCGACCGCATCTTCCGCGTCGCCATCGCCAGCAACACCACCATGAACCATCTGCTCCTCGGCGTGGACGCGAACCCCGTCCGCATGGAGCCGTATATCCCGACGTTCTTCCAGTGGCGCGGCCTGGTCGCCAAGGATCTCTCCTTCCCCGCGAACCCGGACGCCGAGGTGCTCATCTCCCCGAACATCGGCTCCTACGTCGGCGGCGATATCACCGCGGGCGCGCTCACGAGCCTGATCTGGGACAAGGACGAATTCTCCCTTTTCATCGACCTCGGCACGAACGGCGAGCTGGTTTTCGGCAACCGCGACTTCATGATGTCCTGCGCCTGCTCGGCCGGCCCGGCCTTTGAGGGCGGCGACATCTCCTGCGGCATGCGCGCGACCGACGGCGCAGTCGAGGCCGTGGTCATCGATAAGGACACCATGGAACCGACGCTCAGCATCGTCGGCGATGCCGGGCAGAAGCCGGTCGGCATCTGCGGCTCCGGCATCATCGACGTCATCGCCGAGCTCTACCGCACGTCCATCATCTCCGCCAAGGGCCAGTTCGTCCGCGAGGGCAAGCGCGTCGCGCACGACGAGCACGGCATGGGCCGCTACATCCTCGCCACGAAGGACGAGAGCGAAACAGGCCGCGAAATTTCCATCTCCGAGGTCGACATCGACTCCTTCATCCGTGCCAAGGCCGCCATCTTCTCCGCCATCAACATCATGCTCTCCTCGCTCGACATGGACGTCACCGTTTTGGAGCATGTCTACGTTGCGGGTGGCATCGGCTCCGGCATCAACATGGAAAATGCCGTCCGCATCGGCATGTTCCCGGACGTCGACCGCAGCCTCTTCGAGTACATCGGCAACTCGTCCCTCGCGGGCGCGTATGCGATGGCCCGCTCGGACAACGCCGTTGACAAGGTCGACGAGCTGGCCTCCAATATGACCTACATGGAGCTTTCCACCAACCCGCGCTATATGGACGAATTCGTCGCGGCCTGCTTCCTCCCGCATACCAACCGTGAGCTGTTCCCGTCCAGCGTACAGGAGTAAATGATGCAGGTACAGAACAACAAAGAAGAAGTGCCGTTTGCGCACTACGAAGAAAAATTCCGCGCGCTCGACCCCGTTGAGTCCGCGAAGCGCTGCGGCGTGCCGTTCGCGGACGGGAAATTTTCCGTCCGTCTGCTCGGCGTGACCTATCAGATCGCGTGGCCGGACTATGCCATCACCGCGGATCGGGATGGTGCGTTTGGCCTCAGCAGCCTCCCGTGCCAGACGTTTCTGCTGCGCTTCCTGCTGGAGGGCAGGCAGGCCGCACCGTCGAGCCAGTTCAAGACCTTCCGCGAAATGCCCTGGGGCGAGATGTACATCCAGCCCTACACGGGCCGCGTCCTGACCCGCGCGGCGTTCACCTTCGGCACAAAGGTCGCCAAATTCGCCGCAGCCTGCGAGAAGATGGGCGCGATCCGCCTCCCGCACGGCGACGCGGGCTATCAATTCGATTTCCTCGGCGGCTACCGCATGCAGATCATGGTCTACGCCGGGGACGATGAGTTCCCGCCGAGCGCGCAGGTGCTCTATTCCGACAATTTTGAGTCCGGCTTCGCTGCAGAAGACCGCGTCGTCGCAGGTGATCTGCTCATCACAAGTATTAAGAAAGAACTGTAATTAAGGAGAAACTATGGAATTTCGATATCGCGGCCTGAAAGGCACGCTGGAACATGTGGAAGTCACCGAAAAAGAGCTGGACGCGCGCCTGATGCAGCTCCAGCAGCAGCATCCCTGCGTCAAAACCGTCACCGACCGCGCCGCCAAGGCTGGCGACGAGCTGGTGCTCGACTACGCAGGCTACGCCGACGGCGTGCAGTTCCCCGGCGGCACTGCCGAGAACCAGACGCTCACGCTCGGCAGCGGCGCGTTCATCCCCGGCTTTGAAGATCAGCTCGTGGGCAGCCGCCCCGGCGACGAGGTGCGCGTGCATGTGACGTTCCCCGCACAGTACCACGCCCCGGAACTGGCCGGCAAGGACGCCGAGTTTGTCTGCAAGGTGCATGAGATCCGCGAGAGTGGTGAATACGGTTCGCAGGACGAGTTCGCCAAGGCCGTCGGCTGCGGCAGCTATGACGATCTGCGCGCACAGGTGCGCGAAAATCTCCGCCGCTACTATGACCAGCGCGCCGAGATGGAGTTTCAGGACAAGCTGATGCGGCAGGCCGCCGCCACGCTCGACTATACGCCCTCCGAGGCGGAGCTGCACGAGGCCGTCGAGCAGCAGATCCAGACGATGGAGGCTCAGCTGGCCCAGCGCGGCCTGCGGCTGGAGGACTACTGCAAGTTCGCCGGGGCCACGCCGGAGTCGCTGCGGGAGGATGCCAAAGCCGATGCCGAACAGGCCCTGCGGATGCAGAAGGCCGTCGACAGAATTGCCATACTGGAGGGGCTGCGCGCCTCGCAGAAGGATCTGGACGACGCGATGCAGGTCATCGCGCGGGAAAATGGACTCTCGCTCGATCAGCTCAAGGGCTACTGCGACGACAACTTCAACCGCGCCGTGGAAAACAGCGTCCTCTCCACGAAGGCGTACGCCCTCGTCCGCGCGCTGGCCGACGTCACCGAGATCACCGTCGGCGGCCAAAAATAAGTATTGATAACTTTTCACAACCGGCAGCTCGTATCGAGCTGCCGGTTGCGTGATTTTGTACAAAATTTTGGTAGTAGTATACAGTTTCTGATACGTAGGTATATCAATTATGTAAAATTTCTAAGGAAAATGATATTCCGTCTTGACTTCTCGAAATGAAGATGTTAAACTGTGGCTGTAACCGATAAAAGATTATCGATTAGGCGCCGAGGTACGTGGATTTGGGAAGCGCGGCGTCAAAAAAATTTTGCCTCCGGGGATGTTAAGGCCCCTGAGGATTCCTTAAGGAGGAAACACAATGGCAATCGAATTCAAAGACGGCAAGTATGTACATGAGGACGGCCACGTCACGCTGGACCCGACCGTGTACAAGGACTGGCAGATCGCTGAGGAAGCAGAAAAGGCGCTGCCTTCCGTGGATTATTTCCGTGAGAAGCTTGGCCTGCTCCCCGAGGAGATCATCCCCTACGGCAAGACCCCGAAGATCGACTTCATCAAGGTCATGAACCGCCTGAAGGATAAGCCCGACGGCAAGTTCATCGAGGTCACCGCCATCACCCCCACCCCCTTCGGCGAAGGCAAGTCCACCGTTTCCCTCGGCCTGATCGAAGGCCTCGGCAAGCTCGGCAAGAACGTTGGCGGCGCCCTGCGTCAGCCCTCCGGCGGCCCGACGATGAACGTCAAGGGCACCGCGGCCGGCGGCGGCAACGCGCTGCTCATGCCGATGACCGAGTTCTCCCTGGGTCTGACCGGCGATATTAACGACATCATGAACGCCCACAACCTCGCCATGGTCGCGCTGACTGCCCGTATGCAGCACGAGCGCAACAACAACGACGAGTGGCTGGCCAAGAAGGGCCTGAAGCGCCTCGACATCGACCCGAAGCGCGTTGAGATGGGCTGGGTCATCGACTTCTGCGCGCAGTCCATGCGCAACATCATCATCGGCCTCGGCGGCCGTCTGGACGGCTTCCTGATGGAGTCCAAGTTCGGCATCGCCGTCGGCTCCGAGCTGATGGCCATCCTCGCCGTCGCCCGCGATCTGAAGGATCTGCGTGAGCGCATCGGCAAGATCGTTGTCGCCTACTCCAAGAGCGGCGAGCCCGTCACCTGCGAGGATCTCGAGGTTGCCGGCGCCATGACCGCCTGGATGCGCAACACCATCAACCCCACCATGTGCTACACCGTCGAGCATCAGCCGGTCCTCATCCATGCCGGCCCGTTCGCCAACATCGCCATCGGCCAGTCCTCTGTCATCGCCGACCGTCTGGCCCTCAAGCTGTTCGATTACCATGTCACCGAGTCCGGCTTCGCTGCCGACATCGGCTTTGAGAAGTTCTGGAACGTCAAGACCCGCCTGTCCGGCCTGACCCCGAACGTCTCCGTCCTGGTTGCGACCGTCCGCGCGCTCAAGATGCACGGCGGCGGCCCGAAGGTCACCCCGGGCGCCCCGCTCGCCAAGGAGTACACCGAGGAGAACCTCGAGCTTCTGGAAAAGGGCACCTGCAACCTGTTCCACCATGTCAACACCATCAAGAAGTCCGGCATCAACCCGGTCGTCTGCATCAACCGCTTCTACACCGATACCGACGCGGAGATCGCTCTGCTGAAGAAGCTCTGCAAGGAGCACGGTGTCCGCTGCGCCGAGTCCAACCACTGGCGTTTCGGCGGCGAAGGCGCGCTGGAGCTGGCCCAGGCCGTTGTCGAAGCCTGCGAAGAGCCGGTCAACGTCAAGTTCCTGTACGACCTCGAGATGCCGCTGCGTCAGCGCGTTGAGCTGATCGCGAAGGAAGTCTACGGCGCCGACGGCGTCGACTGGGCGCCTCTGGCCGTCCAGAAGGCCGAGCGCTTCGAGTCTGACCCGAAGTACGCCGACTACTGCACCATGATGGTCAAGACCCACCTCTCCCTCTCCGACGATCCCACCAAGAAGGGCGAGCCGAAGGGCTGGCGCCTCGCCATCCGCGACATCCTCGAGTACGGCGGTGCGAAGTTCCTCTGCCCGATGGCCGGCACCATCTCCATGATGCCCGGCACGGCGGCTGACCCGGCTTACCGCCGCGTCGACGTCGACGTCGAGACTGGCAAGGTTTCCGGCCTCTTCTAAAATCACATAGCAGCAACCACTTCGGGAGGCGGCGGTCATCCGCTGCCTCCCGATTCGGCTAAGACCCTCTTTCGATAAGAGAGCCTTTTTGCTGTCAAACAGATCAATTCCAAATCAGGAGAATATTTTATGGATATGACCACCAAGTCCTGCCGTGAATTTGTCACGGTTCTGGCTTCCAACGAACCGGCCCCCGGCGGCGGCGGCGCATCCGCGCTCGTGGCCGCGCTCGGCACGGCGCTCGGCAACATGGTCGGCGCGCTGACCGTCGGCAAGAAGAAATACGCAGACGTCGAAGAAGAGATCAAGGCACTGATGAAAAAGTGCGACGATCTCCAGACCCAGCTGCTCGATCAGGTCCCGGCAGACGCCGAGGGCTTTGTCCCGCTGGCAAAGGCTTACGGCATCCCGAAGGACGACCCCAGCCGCCCCGAGATCCTGGAACAGGCCACAATCACGGCCTGCCAGGTCCCGATGCACATTATGGAGCTGTGCTGCGAGTCGCTCGACTGCATCGCGACGTTTGCCGCGAAGGGTTCCCGCCTCGCCGTGTCCGACGCGGGCTGCGGCGCAACGATCGTCAAGGCCGCGCTCCAGGCGGCGTCGCTGAACGTGTTCATCAACACGAAGACGCTCCAGAACCGCGCCGTCGCTGAGGAAATGAACGCAAAGTGCCTCGGCATGCTCGACAAATACGGCAAACTGGCCGACGAGATCTTCGATACTGTCAAGGCCGGATTCTTCAAATAATCGGAGGAAACAACAATGGCAAAACATCTGCTTGGCAAAGAAGTCACCGCTGCGATGAACGAAAAGCTTCAGGCTCGCGTCGCGGCATTGAAGGAAAAGGGCGTCAGCCCGAAGCTCGCCATCGTCCGCTGCGGCGAGAACCCGTCCGACCTCTCCTATGAAAAGGGCGCGACGAGCCGTGCGGAGCTGATCGGCGTCGAAGTCGTGAAGTTCGTCCTCCCCGAGGACGTCACCAAAGAGGCCCTGCTCGCACAGATCGACGCGATCAACGCCGATGATTCCATCCACGGCTGCCTGATGTTCCGGCCGCTGCCGAAGCACCTGAAGGCCGACCAGGACGAGATCTGCAACCGCCTCGCAGCCGCCAAGGACGTCGACTGCATGACGGATCTCTCCAATGCGGGTGTGTTCACCGGTAAGAAGCTGGGCTTCGCGCCCTGCACGCCGCAGGCCTGCATGGAGATCCTCGACTACTACGGCATCGACTGCAAGGGCAAGAACGCCGTCGTCATCGGCCGCAGCCTCGTCGTCGGCAAACCCGCCGCGATGATGCTCATGGCCAAGAACGCCACCGTCACCGTCTGCCACACGAAGACCGTCGACGTCGCCGGTATCGCGCGCAAGGCCGACATCCTCGTCTCCGCCGCGGGCGTGCTGAACAGCCTGACGAAGGACTACGTCTCCGAGGGCCAGATCGTCATCGACGTTTCCATCAACTGGGACCCCGAGAAGATCAACGCCAAGGGCGGCAAGGGCTCCATCGCAGGCGACGCGGTGTATGCCGAGGTCGAGCCGATCGTCGGCGCCATCACGCCGGTTCCCGGCGGTGTCGGCTCCGTGACGACATCCGTCCTCATCGGCCACGTGGTCGAGGCGGCCGAGCGGACGCTGTAAACAATCTGTTTGTTGGAATTTGCCGCGGGAAACCGCGGCAAATTTAAAA
>USDP01000007.1 GCA_900553545.1 uncultured Eubacteriales bacterium
TTTTTATGGTAGAGCTGAGGGCTATGAGAAACACTGAGGGGTTCGACCACAAGCATTTTGCCATCGCAAGATGGCCGCGGTGCGAAGCCCCGCGGCTTTTGGCTGTGCCAAAAGAAAATGCGCAGGGGCACGGAGCAAGCGCAGCTTGCGGAGTATTCCCCTCTCTCGGAACAGGATCCGCCGACAGGCCATATTGGTCTGCCGGCTGGTTTTTACGATGTTGTTTCCTTGACCGTTACGGCGGCGCAGACAGGTTTACTGATCTTGTCCAGCAGGAAGAGGCGGATCTTTGCGCTGCTCATGTTCAGCTTCAAATCACCAGCTTTGGCCAGCGTCTGCACCTCGAGCATCCGGCCATTGGCGTCATAGCAGGCCGCGATAAGCGTCTGCCCATTGAATTCGCCTTCAATGCTCAGCTTGCCGCTCATTTCCGCGTAGGTCCACGACAGTTCACCGATCCGCTCCGGCTCCATGCCCATTGAGATCGTCAGCGTCAGGGCCGCAAACGGCGTCTCCGTTCTGATGTTGCTTTGATGCCCATCCTCGCCGTCGACATCGTGGTATTTCACATGGGGGAAGCTGATCGCAAATTCCGCGTCCTGCTCCGTCAGCGGCTGCGTAGACCATGTGACATACTTCGTCACATCCCGCCGCTGTCCGTTGGCATAAACCAACTCGGCCTTCATCCCGCTCGTGTCAAACGTCTCCCCGACACGGTAGGTCGTTTTTGTGGGCGGTGTCGTGATCTCCAGCGTGGCCGATGGGCCGAAGGCCATCATCCGTGCCGTGTCATTCTTGAAATACATCACGCCGTAGGAGTCCACAACCGGCGTACAGATTGCATACTGTGCCTCGTCGCCGCTCGGCGTAAAGAGGATGTATGGCGTGTCGGAGTCGTATTCCTTCGTCAGATACATTGGTTCCGTCTGCCCCAGCTCGTCCTGCAGGACGCGAAGCTTGCCCGGCGTATAGTTGTCGATGAAGTACACATAGACGCGCTTTGTTGTCTCTTTGTATGCCGTCGTCAGGAT
Source organism: uncultured Eubacteriales bacterium (assembly GCA_900553545.1). GTDB lineage: Bacteria > Bacillota > Clostridia > Oscillospirales > Oscillospiraceae > CAG-170. Next base: position 1,032 of record USDP01000007.1, read on the forward strand.
GCCGGAAGTCTGCGGATAGCCGAGCGTTTCGGCCTTATAGGCGATGTCCCGCTTATTCAGGTCGACGACCGTGATGCTGTGCCCGCTGAACGCCCCAAATTGCAGCGCGCCGCTGACGCCAATGTAGGCTCTGCCGTTGTAGACCGTCGGCGTCGAGGTGCTCATGGCTGGCTCCGTATCGGAACCGTTTTCCAGCTTCAGCGTCCATTTGCTCCGCTCCTTCAGCCGCCAGCCATCCGCAGTCTGCTCCGTCTGCACGCCGCAGAACCATCCGCCCTTGGTTGTAAAATAGAAGCTCTCCGTTTCTGCATCATAGCAGACCGTACTGCGCACATCGCCGAGCAAACCCGTCCACTGGTCGAGCAGCCTCCCAGTCTTTGCGTCCAGCATCAGCAGGCTGCCGGTCTTGGAGCGGTAGCCGTCGACGCCGTCGTCCGTGCCGACCAACACATAATCCTCGCAGGCATACGCGCCTGCCCAGTAGAATCCACCCTGCTGCGTCCAATACCAACAGGCCGTCTTTTCCTCCTTCTCCTCCAGCGGCTGTTCATCCGTGATGGACAGGCAGACAAAATTCGCCGTGAATTCCTCACCGCGCCAGAAGCCCGTGTAGAGATAGTCTCCGCAGATCGTGATGGGGCAGTTCGGCTGACCCTTGAGCGGATCGTGATAGACCCAGAGTGATTTCAGCGTCTTGGCATCAAACGCCTGAATCGTGCCGTCGGCCAGACCAACGAAGATCATGCCCTTGGCATAGGCTGGCGGCGTGATGGCAAAGCTCGAGGCCCGGTCCATCTCCGCCTGCGTCAGAATCTCGCCCGAGACCGGGTCGACGCGGTAGATCGTACTCCCGGCGTAGGTGATGAGCACATCGTCCACGAGCAGTGGGCAGCCCGTCGCGCCGCTGTCAAACCCATCGCCGAGTTTACTGGCCCAGTAGAGCGTCGAGCCCTCAGCCGTGATCGGCGTTTTCACAGAAAGGACGGTATTGTTCGTGCCTTTGCTGCCGCCCATCGTGCCGTCCGCCGCATAGCTCGTCCCGCGGAAATCGGCCCACTCGGCTGGCAGCATCTTCAGCGTCTGATTCGGCTTCGCCGCCTGAAGCGCCATTTGGGCAGAGGCCGCGCCGTCTTCGACCACAATATCAGTCGTATCGATACGCAGTATCAGCTCGCCGTCCCCGCTGTGCGCGGTCTCGAGCGTACCGGTTCTTCCGACATAGCCCGCGCACGTCAGCAGATAGCTGTAGGAAAACCCTTCCGAGAGCTCAAATGCGCCGATTTCATCCGGCCAAACGCGCCGCCCTGAAAGATCCTCCCGCAGGAACAGCAACGCCGTTTCCGGCGTCAGCTCCGGCGTGAAGCGGACCGGCTTTGCCTTCTGTACGAGGATCGTATAGTTGCTCGAAACGCCTTCCGCAAAATCATTCGTCACCGTCAGTGTGATCGTTTCCGGCGTGGTATCGCCGCACAAGGCCACCAATGCAGCTTCGCCGGAGGTCAGCTCCCGCTCACCGAGCCACACACGGTAACCGGTCTGCCCATGGTCGCGGTACGCGCCATCCGCGTCATACACGCTTGCGCAGATACTCAGCTCCTTCGCGGCCGCCGGCACAGTCACGATATAATCCCAGACCGAGGGCGTATAGCCGCTCGCGCCGCCGCCATGCGTCAGGACCGCTTCCTGCCCGCCGCAGAAGACAGCAAGGCTTTTCAGTGAGAACGACCGCCGGATCTCGATCTCGTAGTCCTGATAATAGGTGACCGTTCCGACCGTTCGGCTGTACCGGACGGTCAGCAGATTGCCGCGTCCGCTCTGGTTCAGCAGGAATTTCTGCAAGAACAGCGGTGTACCAAGTTCTTTGCTGCTGATGGTGCGCACGACCTCCTGCTCATCCTGACCGGTGGATGCGATCGTGCGATAGCGCGCAGAAAAGCCTGCATTCGCTGTTTCGATCTCGCCGTCGACCCAGAGATAGACCGCGGGCGGCGTGTCCGGCACGACCGCCGTGTAGCGGTGGATGTTCGAAGTGAACCCCTGATCCAGCTCGATGTTGCCCTTGCTGTCCTTCGCGCCGTCCTTGGCCAGCGCCAGATCGGTCAGCCATTCGCCGGTCTCCACGTCGACCTTCGACAGCGTCTTTGCGGCCGCGGTGAATGTCTCTGCGGCATGATAATACTGATCCTTGGTTGCAGTGTAGGTATAGCGTCTTCCCGGGATCAGCGAATACCGATAGGTCTTTAACGAGGCATTGAAGCTGCCATACACCGTCTGTCCATTCTCGTCACAGACCGTCAGTGAAATATCGTCCGCCGCGATCGGGATCTGCACCATACAGCTTGTAGACGGCCGCAGAACCAGCGTATATTCCGTTTCTGCGCCGCCGGCCTCCAGCCGGATCTTTACCGTAGTGTTTGTCTGTCCTACATCGATCTGGACAGCTTCTCCGACCTTAACGGCCTTTTCATTCACATAGATGCTGCACCCATCCTCGACAGACGGCGTCAGCGCCAGCGAGGCCTTGCTGCCGAGCACCAGATAGGTATAAGTCTTCGTGCTCTCAGCATAGCTCTCCAGCGCAGCCGGAGAGCCGTTCGTCTCCGTCACGCGCACCTCCTTCAGCGTTGGGGCACGGCGAATGCGGAGCGTATAATCCTGATAATAGTTGCTGCCGCCCAGCTCCATGCTGGCCCGGTAGATCACCGTGCTGCCCTCCGCCCCGGCGGAGAGCACATGATCGATGCCACTGGTATAGGAGGACAACACCTGTGGTACTTTCACATGCTCAGTCGCTCCCGCCGGAACGTAGACCGCATTCAGCTCCGGGATCTTTGCGGTCGTTCCGCTGTTGCGCCAATACGCATAAAGCGTCCCGGAATAGTTGTCGATCACGACCGTCTCCAGTTCCCGCGCAGACTTCTTTTCGACAGAAAACCGATTGTTTTTGAAATCTGCTGACTTTGGGCGGGAGGACAGCTGAAACTCATCTGCCAGAAGCCAGTCTGTCTTGTCGATCGCCACGGATACCGTCCTCTGCGCCGGGACCGAGATACTCCCCGTCACGCCGCTTGCCGCAGCCTCCATCGTGAACGTATAGTCTCCCGCTGGAAGCTCCAGCACGCCATTTCCGTTCTCATCCGAATAGACGCGTCCATATGCATTCTTCGCCGTCAGCAGATCCCCGGCCTTCCAGACGCCATTCGTATCTGTAAAGGAAACGGCGTATTTTGTGCCATTCAGCCCCTGTTCGTAGCGGTTGATCGCGTCGGTCAGCGCCGCACAGAGCCGTTCAGCCTCCGTATCGTCCGCCGTGCAGTAACCCTTGCAGGCCGCGTCGTATTCCGCCTTCGCCGCCGCCTGCACATCCGCGTCCTTCCGCGCATATTCCGCCATCACGGCGATTAGCGCCTGCCGCGTGACGGACGGTGTGGCCGTGCGCGAACCGCTGCTGTTGTCCACGAAGCAAAAATATTGGATCTTTGCCTCTGACGCCTTTCTGGTCAGATCGTAGCTGTTGTCTGCGCCGGTCTCATCGCCGCGGATGAAGTTTCCGGCCACGCCGTCGATCTGCGTCACGTTCCCCGCATTCGGGGCGAGCGTATGCCCCGCCGCGCAGATGGCCTCGTAGATCGTCTGTTCCGCCGTATATGGCACGCGCTCCGGTTTGATCAGCAGTTCGCCGTTCCAGTCCGCAGCGAGATGAAACCATCCCGCCTCGTCCTCAGCCGCAAGCGCCTGCATGGGCAGGCCGCCGAGCAGCAGCACCGCCGCGAGCAGCAGTGCAAATATCCGTGTCCCTTTTCGTTTCATCGTGTTCCTCCTCAGGCTGCTCAATACAAACAGCGGATCCATTTCATCCAGTACCGCCGCAGCGGGCGGCACGTTTTTCGGAGCCGCAAAAGCGTCTCCCGCCAGACCTCCCGTGCCCGCTCCGCCTGCTCCGGCGTCATGGCCCGGCTGCTGAAGCGCGCCGCGCCGTTCAGCTCCGCCAGTTCCCGGATGGCCGCGGCATACGCCTCGTTCTCCGGCCCGATCGCCTCGCTCAGTGCGAAGAGCGAACCGCCGTGGTAGGGCTCGCCCATCGCGGGCCAGAGCCGCGCCAGCTCATAGGCCGTCCATGTGATCGCCTGTCGCGGCTCCGCCGCATTCAGGCGGCGTTCTCTCTTTTTGTGCGAGAGCGCATAGCGGATCGCCAGTGCCGCCAACAGCAGCAGAAAAATTCCAACTGGTAGCAGCCAGAGCCATCGTTTTGCTGTTTCCTGCGGCATCCGTCCGGTCTCGTCCGGCTGCTGCTCCTGCGGCGTGTCCTCTTCCGTCGTTTCTTCTGCGGTTTCTGCCTGCGGGAGCGTATCCCCCGGGCCATCCCCGTCGTCGGTCTGTCCGCCGGTCTGCGTCCGGTGAGAAGACAGCGCATCGGTCAGCGTTCCGTATCCCGGCGTCAGCGCCAGCGGCATCCAGCCGATACCGTCCTGATAGACCTCCGCCCATGCCTGTGCGTTGCCAGCCGTCAGCGTCACCGTTCCGCCGGGCGCGGTTCGCGCCGCGGTCTCCTGCGTCAGCACGAAGCCCTCGGCATACCGCGCCGGAAGGCCATAATAGCGCAGCGTCAGCACCGTTAGCGTCGCAGTCTGATAGGTTGTGTCCTTTACCAGATCATCCAGCGGCAGGGCCGCGCCGCTGTCTCGCAGCGTCCCGATCTGCTCCAGAAAGCGCAGCGCACAGAGCTGGGCCTCTCCCGGCGTCAGCTCATCCGCTGCACCATATTCCTTGCAGATCTCATCCAGCATCGGCGCGAGCTGCGCGCGTGTTTCCGCCGGGAGCTCAAGCTCCCGCGCCTGCACAGCACTCCGGTAGCTGCCCTCCAGACTGCGGTAGCTCCGCGCAGCATCCGGCTGTTCCGTGAGCGTGGCGAGCGTCTGCTCTGCGGTCTGCTCCGGTGCGGCGAGCATTGCAAACTGATACTTTCGTATGCCGCGCAGTCCCTTTGCCGGAGCGAGTGCCTCCTCCAGCGAGTCCGCCGTCAGACTGCTCCCCACCGGAATGGCCGCGAGGCCGTAAGGAACATATTCCCACGCGCTGCACACGCCGTTGTTTTCAATTTGGATTGCCTGCGTCTCACAGCGTTCCAGCAGCCCGTTTGCTGCCGCGAACAGCTGCATCTGCGGATAAAACCCGCACTTATGCATCCAATACATCAGGTCTTTCTGTGCAGATTGCGTCTGGCGATCCATCGTCTCCCAGCCTGTCCCGGTGAAGCGTTCCCCGGTAAAGCCGCGCAGGTAGAGCGCCGTCGGTTGCTCCATGGTCACGGTCAGGCACGGCGTCTGCTCCGCCACATCGCCGGAAAACGCCGCAAAGTTCCCCTCTGGGAGCACGGAGGCTCCACGCTCATAGCGCAGCCGGTGCAGCACAGCCGCGCTCTCCGCCCGCCACGCGGAAAACACGTTCCCGCTGCGCATTGCCGGAACTGCCAGAAGCACTGCTGCAAGCAGCCCAGCTGCGAGAAGTAAGCCTCCCTTTGACAAAAACCCTGTCACATTCTGTCGGATGCTTCCAGTCAGCAGGAACAGTGCCGCGAACAGACAGAGTGCCATCCAGTTCTCGGCCCGCTCCGGTCGAAGCAGCAACAGCAGCACGCTCAAAAAAGCGGTCAGCACAATGGCGCAGGCCGTCCGTGAAAAGCGAACAGCCTCCGCGCAGAGCACCCCTAACAGTGCCGCCGTCAGACAGGCAAAAAGCAGCGGATTTCCGGCCTCCTCGTCCGGGGGGAGTGTAATCCGTCCGGTCATCTCTGTCCAGCGCGTGCAGATCGTGCGGCAGACGGAAACGCACCCCGCCAAGACTGACCGCGACAGAATCGCCGCGGCCAAAAGGATCAGCAGCGGCAGCGCCACCCCGGCCCACCCGCGCCAGAGCTGCCTCGCTGCACACTGCCAGCAGGCCGCAGCAGCGCCCACCAGCAGGCATAGCCATCCGTACCCGCTCCACGTTGCAGCAAGTCCGGCACCGAGTGCCATAAAGCCCGCCAGCAGAAGGAGCGCTTCCGGGATCTGCGCAGCAAAGCCATTTGCTTTTTCCGCGTTGTGGGGCGAAACGGAGAACGGGTGCGTATTTTGTTGTTTCATGCGCGCCCCTCCTAGATCTCCAGCTCCGCGAGCTGTTCGGCATAGTGTTCACAGTCAAAGCAGATGGCTCCATCGCCGCTTGCTCCGCAGCTGAGCACCGTCAGGCGTCCAAACTGCCCCAGCAGATATGCCTGCTCCGGCACACGGCCCGTGATATAAAGAATGTGCGAGAGCACGGCCTCGCCGCTGCTTCGCAGAAACAGCTCTGCACCGCTGAGGCCCTCATTCTCCCGCGCGGACAGCAGCCGCGGCAGCAGGCCGATCATCTCGTCCATGCTGCGGATCTGCTGGTTCACGCAGCGCTGCTCTGTCGCATCGTTCCATGCGATTGTAAACTGTACACCTGCTTCCAGCAGCGACCGGCAGAAGGTGACCACAACATCCGCCTGCGCATCCGTTTCCTCCGGCACCGCCTTCTGTGTCCGCTCCCAGAAGAGCAGCACTGAACGGCGCACCGGCAGCGAAGCCTCCCGGATAACGAGCCGGTCCAGCTTGCCGGACAGCTTCCAGTGCATCTGCCGCAGACTGTCGCCGGGGCGATACTCCCGCAGCTGATAGACCTCGCTGAGGTCATATCCGGCGCGGTCCGGCGCATAGCTCTCGCTGTCATCCGGACAATTTGCGTCCGGCGAAATGAAAATAGTCTGTGCGAACCCCTTCGGCTGCACCGTTGTCTGCGCAAGGACGGTCTGTTTCAGCCGGATGCCGATCAGGCCAAACGGGTCGTAGATCCGGCAGCACGCCGCCTCGATCGCGATTCGCCCGCAATGTGCGCTTGCAAGATCATATTCCGCCGTCTCCGTCCGGCGCGGCCGCGCCGAAAGACGACAGCGCCGCAGCTCACTCTGCCCGGTCAGCAGGTTGGAGAGCCGCAGCCGGACATGGATCAGGCCGAGCGGCAGCGCCGTCTTATTTTCGATCTGGACACGGAGAGTCCCCGTTTCGCCTTTTCCTAGATTGACCGGCGCGTCCAACCGCAGCCGGATCTGTTTCACTGCCCAGAGATGCAGCGGGATACAGCCAAGCGGCGTCAGCACAAGCAGGAGCGTCAGCGCCAGCGTCCATACGCTGCCGCAAAACAGATCCAGACCCAGCGTGGCCAGAAGCAGGAGCGCGTATCCGATCCGGAGCCCGATCATGCCCGCTCCCGGCGGATGACCGGCATCTCCACACTGTCCAGAACTTCCTGCACGATCTGCTCCGGGCTGCGCTCCATCATGCGGGCCTTGGTATTCAGCAGTAAACGGTGACAGCAGACGTCCGGGAAGATCGCAGCCACATCCTCCGGCATAGCGTAATCCCGGCCCTGCACATAGGCATGCGCCTTTGCCATCCGGCAGACGGCCAGCGCACCGCGCGGGCTGAGGCCCAGTTGGATCATCGCGTGGTTGCGCGTCGCCTCGGCCAGCTGCGCCACATATTCATAGACCACCGTCTTCATTTCCACGGCTGCTGCCTCCTGTTTAAGGTTTTTCAGCTTCTCCGCGGAGACGACCGCGTGGACGCGGTCCAATGGATTTTCCGTATGCCGCTCCTCCAGAATACTCACCTGACTGCGAAGATCCGGATAGCCTATCGTCAGCTTTACCAGAAAGCGGTCCAGCTGCGAATTCGGCAGCAGCTGTGTGCCCGCGGAGCCCGCCGGGTTCTGCGTGGCCAGCACAATGAAGGGGGTCGGCAGCGGGTGCGTCTGCCCGTCGATGCTGACGTGTCCTTCCTCCATCGCCTCGAGCAGCGCGGACTGCGTCTTGCTCGACGTCCGGTTGATCTCATCAGCCAGCAGCAGATTCGTCATCACCGCGCCGGGCTTGTAGACCAGTTTTCCGCTGGCCTTGTCATAGACGCTGAAGCCGATGATGTCGGACGGCATGGTGTCGGACGTGAACTGCACGCGCCGGGTCTCCAGTCCCAGCACGCGGGCGAACGTCATTGCGGTCGTCGTCTTGCCAACGCCCGGCACGTCCTCCATCAGCACATGTCCTCCGGCCAGAATGGCCATCAGGATCCGCTCCATCACGTCGTTCTTGCCGACGATGACGGTCTCAATCTGCTCCAATATCTCCTTGATTTTTTCACGCATATTCATTCCTCCGTATATTCCGGCGTTTCGCCGAGGTTCGGTTCCGGAGCTGTGCCGGGAGTTGGTTCAGGTTCGGGTTCCGGGGTCGGCCCCGGGTCTGTCGGCCCTTCCTCGTGCGCATAGCAGTAGATACATTCTCCGTTTTCATAGTGATGCGGATAACGGTCGGCAAAGGCTCCGATCTGCTCTGTGACGTCCCGTGCGCCGCATACACTGCACACGCGCACCTCGCGGCTGCAGGTGCATTCCTCACTGGAGACGACATAGCTGTGCGGATAGGCGAAAGCCCCCTGCGCATCTCTGCGGAATTCAGCGCCGCAGACGCTGCAATGCAGTTCTTCATGGCTGCATGTAGACGCGCTTTCGTCCGACTCCGGCGTTCCGGTGCAGACACCGCTGTGGCTGAAGCCGCAGCCGGTGCAGGTCCAGTCGTTCCATCCCGCGTCCCACTGATAGCTGTGCGTGGCGCGGCTTCCTTCGATTTCCTTTTGACAACTCTCGATCTCACATTCTTCCCAGTGCTCTTTTGCGTCCGCACGTTTGGACGGCCTGTGACCCGTCGCCTGAGAGGGTGTCCGCTTTTCATACTCGCACTGTATGCACCGCTGGACGGTCTGCCCGGCCTGTTCACAGGTGGCTGTGTCCTCGATAAATTTGAATCGGTGATCCTCCAATACTTCATGCTTGCAGTTTTTGCAAATCTTACGATGCTGCTCTGCGTTTTCCTCAATCGACTCAACCGTCCATTTGTGCTCCTCTGCCTCTGTGACCGGCTTGCCGCATTTCAGGCAGAATTCATAACACTTCGTTTCATCTTCGCTTAGGCGATATTCCAGCTTCTCCGTCGGATGGTCGCACGCCTCGATCTTCCCGCAGCTTGCGCAGACCTTTTGCTCTGTGCCATCCTCGTTGACCACAGTCGTCCACTGGTGCGCTACAGTCAGCGAGCCGTTTATCGCCGTCACGCAGAATGCATTGCCGGCCGCGGTGTCTTTCGACCCGGCCGCACCGGCGTCGCCGACATCGCGTCCCCCGGCCAGCGTATAGCGCAGCACCAGCACGTCGCCGTCGCGCAGCTCATAGTCCGACAGGTACTTCAGCGGATAATTGGTCCCGCCGCCGATGGAATACAGCCATCCAGAAGCCGGGGTATAATCGAATTGCCCAATGGAATATTGGTGGCAGGGATTCAGCGTAAGGCCTGCCAGATAGATGCTGCGCCACAATGCGGCGTATGGCGAGGTTTCGCCAAAGACCGCATCGATCTTCGCCAGATTTTCTTCCTTGCTGTTCGATGGGCTGATCTGATAATTTTCCCAGCTGTTCCGCAGCGCGTTCGACCGCGCGGCCATGTCCGTCCCGTCGCCGAGCTTTTCCAGATAGAACGCCAGATCAAAACTGCCGCTATAGCTCTTCTCCGAGGCCGGCCAGCCAAAACTCTCCACTGCCGTCCCGAACGGCTCTCCTGCGTCCTCGCCCCAGACCGCCTTCGCCACGGCATAGGAGGCTGTCTCGCCGGAGAGTACCTCATAACGAATGGCGCTTGTCGTACCGAGGCCCAGTACCGTCATGTCGATATAGATGCTGGCCCAGCCTGCGGGCTGCCCCTTGCGGGTGCGCTCGCCACGCAGCGTCAGTGTTTTCTCGCCGCGGTTTCCATAGGCATCCTCGCAGCTAATGCGCAGAATGTGCTCGTTTTCATCGCCAGTCTCCGGATTCTCGGGAATCATCGTATATTGCAGCCGCCCGCCGACGGTTCCATCGCAGCGCAATGTCTCGCCGTCCAGCGTCACAACAGTGTCGCTGGCGGTCATTCGCGCGATCAGCGTCCCGTCGTCCTTTTTCTCGCTCCACGCCTGCATCGTCATCGTGATTTTTGTTCCATTCAGGACCTTTGTTTCCTCGTCCAGACTTGTCTCGATCTTAACGATCCCATCGCCGCGCAGCTTATAGGGCACATTGACCGTAAATGTATAGGTCTCCCCGCCAGCGGCCTGCGCCGTCACCTTAAATTGATTTTCGCCTTCGCTGCCGTCTGAATGAACCAGCAGCGGAATCGTTACAGCGCCGTCGGTGGACAGCGTCGTCATCCGGTTATTTCCAGACTGGAAGCATGTGACCTTCGTAATCTGCACGCCGTCCGCGTCCTCGCCGCCGGTCAGCGTCATTGTGAACGGCAGCACACCATCCTCAAGCTCATCGCTGTAGACCGTCTCCGCCGTTTTGCTCTGTCCGTTCGCACAGCGCACCATTTTGACCGTTCCGTCCAGCAGTGTATACTGCATCTCCAGACCGACGCCGCCGGAATAACGCAGCACATAAGTAAACGTCATGTTCCGCAGAGTCCCGTCGCTCCGCTGACACCGGGCCTGCACCGTGAGCACATACCGGATGGCAGCCGCGCCATCCGGGATCGTCAGCGTCGTGCTTCCGTTCGGGAGCGCGAGCTCCTGCATAGCACCGCCCTCTGGCTGGATGCCAGCCGAAACGAGACTGGCCTGCGCAGCGTTTTTTCCATCCAGCCCCAGCCGGTACTGCAGCTCGCCTTGCCGCAGCTCCGTTCGGCGGATCTCTGCCGAAACCTGCCCGTCCGGTTCACAGGAGAGCGTCTGCGCTTCTGTGCTGTCTTTGATCCAGGTCAGGTTCAGCGTTACCTCCTGCACCTCCTGCCAACTCAGGCGGAATGTGAACGTCAGCTGCCGCGTCTGCCCGCCGCGGGTCACCTCGACCAGCAGGGTGATCGTATAGACATTCTTTCCGTCCGATGCGGCCTGCAGCATCCATGTGCCGCCGGTCGTTTCCAGTGTTCCGCCCGTGCCGTCCTCCGCGCGGTATTCCGCAGAAAGGATCACAGCATCCCCGGCGCTCTCTCCGCGCAGCCGGAACTGATATTGCAGCAGATTTTCCGGAATATCCTCCTCGTGCAGAGCCGCACTGATCTGGCGTCCGGGCTGGCACAGCATCCGATCCATCTTGCCATCCGCGCAGAGCCACTGAAATTCCGCTTCTAGATCGAGGCTGTCGGAGTAGACTAGCAGGAAAGCAAATGTGACCAGTTCCTCCCGGCGGGAGCCGTCTTCCAGCACGCGGGTGACAGATGCCTGCACCTGAAGCGTATAATAGCTGTCCGCGCCATCCGAACCAAGGCGCATGGCGATCCCGCCGCGGATGTCGGCTGGTACTGCATTTCCGCCATTCTCAGCGATCTGCACCGCTATGATCTCGGCACTGCCCGCGTCCAAGCCCTGCAGCTCCAGTTCGTACCCGAACTGCCCGTCCGGAATCTGCGCGGTTCGTACGTTCTGCCGTACCGTCCGGTTTGCCGGGCAGAGTGAACGGTAACGCTCACTGCCGTAACGCTTCCAACTCAGCACCAGTCCAAGGTCCAATGCGCCATCGTCCGCCTCCGTGCCGTCCTCGCCCGGCTGCGTTTCGCCCATGCCGTCAGACGGCACCTCGTTTCCGGGCTGCTGCTGATTCGGGTCTTCCTGCGGCTGTGCGGGCTGAGGATCCTGTATTGGATCCGTTTCTTCCGGCGCCGTGGGCTGTTTCGCGTTCTCGGGCTGCGTCTGTCCTCCGCCGGGCCCGTCTTCCGTCTGCTCCGGTGCGCTCAGCCGGGTACCGCCCTCGGCCTCGCCGAAGCTCAGTGGCTCCACCGGCTGAATATTTTCCTCCCGGATCGGATTTTCCGGTTCCTGCCGCTGCAGACGCAGCACCGGGAGCAGGACCGACAGAAGCAGCGCCGCGGCCATCAGGCCGCAGAGCATCGTTCGCAGCCACGGATATTTCTCAAAAAACTGATTCATATATACGAATTCCTCTTAAATATGGAAGATTTGTGCAGTTTATTCGTATTTTTAAGGACTCCCTTAAACGCACGAATAAGCCGCACGGTTCCCCGCGCTTTCACACGGGGAACCGCCCAGCTTTGGGGTGGTTACGCGATATTCGGTTTCAAATATCGTAGTTTCATCTTATTTTGCGTAGAGCTCCATAAAGCGCATGAGGATGGTCGCGACCTGTGCCCGTGTTGCAGAACCCTTCGGATTCAGCTTGCTATTGGAACCCTGAATCAGGCCATTTGCAACGGCCCAGCGCATGGCGTCGGTGGCGTAGGCACTAACCGTGTTCGCATCCGCGAAGCCGTTCAAATCGGCGGACTTGCTGATGTCGTAGCCCTTCTGCTTCGCATAACGATACAGGATGGCGGCGAACTGCTCGCGGGTGATCGCGCCGGTCATGTTGGTGCCGTCCGAAATGCCATTGTCCATGGCCCACTTCTGGCCCGCGGCGTACCACGGCGTGCCGGAAGTGTTCTGCCCCTCGAGACGGGCGAGCATCGTGACGATCATGCCGCGGGTCGTGTCCGCGTTCGGGCTGAATGTCCCATTACCAGTACCATTCATGAGGCCCTTTTCGTAGGCGAACTTCACACTGGAATAATACCATCTGCTCGCGTTGACGTCGGTGAACGGGAGGCTGTCCTTACCCGCGTTTTCGTTGAACGGATTCTTTGCAGGATTCGACGGCGTCACAGGAGAGACCGGCGTAATCGGTGCCGCTTTTTCCTGCCAGTCGGCATAGAGCGTCAGGTCGTTTTCGATCGGCGCGCTGAACGAATAGGCGTTCTTGCACGCGGCATCGGTGAACCAGCCTAGGAAGGTGTAACCCGCATGTGTCGGGTCAGCAGGCTTTTTGACGGTGCTGCCGACGGCGATCTTCTGCGTAGTGGTCTCGCCGAGTCGGTCGACAAAAGTGACGGTCTTTCGCTCGGAGGCCGCGACCTTTACCAGAATACCGCCGGGGCAGGCGACGACCGCATCATCACCGTTGCCCTGCTTCTGGCCGGGCGTAGCGAAGAGATACGTCTCACCCGCGGTCAGGGCAAGTGCGGTCAGATTGACCGTGATCTTGCCGTTTGCATCCGTTGTGCCGCAGAGCATCCAATCGCTCGTGCCGACTGTGCCGACCTTGAGGCTGTCCGCGAGCGTATAATAGACCGGCGCATTCGGGACCGGAGTATGCTTCGTATCGTACTTGTCCTGATCGTAGCCGTAGGAGCGGTAGAGCGTCAGGTCGAACGATTCGGAGACACCGGGCTCGATACTGACGGCGCACTTGTCCTCATCGGTGCCAAGATGCTGGAAGCCAGCGCCGGATTTGGTATAGAAGCCCCAGTCGGTGAACATGGCCAGCGTGAAGATCTCGCCGTCGCGCAGGATGATCTGATCCGCCGTTGCGCCCCAGCCCGCGCTGGCCAGCGGGTAGACATAGTTCTGATAGTAGTTAAAGTTCATGTCGTGGCCCCAGTAGTGGCGCACGAGGACCGAACCGGCACCGCCCTCGGTCTCCAGCACGGTAGAACCCTTGCCCATCAGATCATGTTTATACAGATAGCCCTTACCGCACTGCTCATCAGTCAGGCCGCAGTAATGGCGTTCAAGCATATAGATCATCAGGTGCAGGTCGGTGATCTTGCCGTAGGCCGTGGCGCTGGTGCCGGCGCTCAGGGCCGAGCCGCCCATCTGGTCGTTCGGGTTCTGCGGGCCGTAGGTCTCAGAGCGGAAGTAGCCGCTCTGCAGGCCGTAGAGGCCAAGGTCGAAGTAGGGGACCGTCACCTGCTGGAAGGCCATGACTTTGCCTGAGCCGCCGCCATTGCCATTGCCAATGACATATTTGTCGTCATTCGTCAGGGAGAAGTAGGCCGTGACGGTCGGATTCTCGCAGACGATGACAGGCTGCGCCGGGCTGGTGGCCGTGCCGCCGGTGGAGTTGGAGACCACGCAGTAGTAGAAGCGCATCTCCGTCTCTGCGCTGGTGTCGGGCGTGAAGCTGCTGCTTGTCGCATCGGGGATTGGCGTGCCTGCAATGGGGTTGCCGTCTTTATCGATGGCGTCCTCCTGCATGCGGTAATACCACTGATAGGTGGGCACCGATCCGTTGCCGCTGGCCGCGACGACCGTCAGGGCTTCGGCCTCTGCGCCAATCTCATAGTGCGTCACGGTATAGCGCGTGACTTCCTGTTTGCCCTCGATCGACGTATAATCCTCGAAGCCGCTGCCCGGCTGGACAGCAGGCAGGACCTTGGTCAGCTTTGCGCCGCAGCGGTCGCAGTTCCCGTCGAAAGTCTTGCCATCATCGCCGCCATCAACGCAAGCCTCGGCATAGCCGCCCCTTCCGGAGTGGAATTTGCACTTTTTCAGCACCTGATGGCGCTCGCCCTCCTTGCCGGAGATCGGCTTATATTCGATCTCTATGTCGCAGTCTTCGGTATAATCCAGTTCTCTGCCGCAGGTGACGCAGGTGAACCGCACCCTGTGCATCCAACGGCCCTGTTCCGCCGAACCCATCACATAGGTATATGTTTTTTTGTTTTCCGGCGTATCGCTGTGGTTGCAGAGCACGGCGCCGCAATAGGTGCAGCTATGATCCTCGCCCTCGGTGCAGTCTTCAGCTGCCTGTTCAAACACATGGAAGCAATCCTCACAGATCAGCTGCTTCGTATGCTTGCCGGATGCAGTTCCATTGTCGTTCAGGATTGCCACATAGGCAAAACCCTTTTTGTTTTCCGGATGCTGGCATGCCGGAACGACCTGCCATATAAGTATCGGCGTTTTGCCCGGAGCAATCTGGAATGCTTGATTGGTGTTCAGTTCTTTGGGAAGCTGGCGCAGTGTAACCAGATCAATCTTTCGGACCAACTGGTTTTTTTGAATGTAATCATTGTCGCCGTCTCCGATCATCGGCTCCGCAATGGCATAGAGTCCACGGACATTGATGTTGTCGCCGCGCTGCCCAATGAGTGTGCCCATATAGCCTGACGCCCCTGTCACCTCGCCGATACTGTAGCAGTATTCCATCGAACCACTATGATGGCGTCCGGCCAGACCGCCTGCTTTCTGCGCGCCGCGAACGTTGGCGGCATTATAGCAATTACGGATCTGGGCCTGCCGATTTTCACCGATCAGGCCACCCGTATAGCTGCCAGTGCCTGTAACCGCGCCTGCGTTATAGGAATCTGTGACCACAGTGTGGTATACAGTCGGTTTATCGCCAAATCCAGGTTCCATACCACTCTGTACGCTGCCGATCAAACCGCCAGTGCGGTCGCTGCCGGAGATCGTGCCGTCATTATAGCAGCCGCGAATGAGCATATTTTTGCTGGAACCGCTGCTCTGACCAAGAATGCCGCCCACCGTGCCATTCACAGTAACATCACCATGATTGGCGCAGTTTTCGACCGTAATATTCGACGCGCTATTGTTTGTGCGGCCAATTATACTGCCCGCTGTAGACCCATCCGCTTGGATATTGACTGTCACAGTGGAAACAACGCCAGAGAGCTTGCTGTGATTATCAAGATAGGCAACGACACCGCCCGCCAAAACGGATCTAGCCGCCCCGGCCGCTACGCGGATTTCGCCGGATACGGTCAGGTCGCGGATCTCCGCTGCGCTGTCCTGGTTGCCGCCGACATAGCCGAACAGGCCAAGGTACAGACTCTCCTCCGGCGTATTCTGCACGTCAAAATGCAGGCCGGAGATGGTCTTGCCATTGCCGTCAAAGCTGCCCACGAAGTGGGATTCGCTCGTGCCGATGGGCGTCCATGCATCTGTCAGCGTGATGTTGTCCAGCAGCTTGCCCTTGATGGTATGATTGCCCTTGTTGATCTCATTGCGGAACCACTTCAGCTCCGCCTCCTTGGTGATCTGGTAGAAGCCGTCCTTCAGTTCAGGTGCATCCGGCGGGAACATATATCCGCACTTTTCGCAGGTGCCATCCGCACCCTTCACGCAATTTCCGGTCGTTTTGGAGAGCTGCTGCTTGCAGTCCTCACAGGTAACGATCACCTCATGCGTACCGTTGTCATTGCTTGCATAGGTCGTCTTCTGATTCGTATGATCGCAGAATTGATAGCCGCAGACGCACGTTCCGTCTTTACCCTTGACGCACGTTTCAACCGTAGACTGCCCCGCTTTTTCACCGCAAATTTCGCAGAGAATATCATGCATATGTTGGCCGGGCTGATCCTTGAGCGGGACATAGCGATCAGTTTTGTTCCCCTTGTGTTCACAGGCAGGATATTCGCCTTCCCAATAGAGCTTCGGCGTGTAGGGCTTGTTTTCTGTAAAAACAGGTGCCGTTGCACTGCCGCTGATCGTCACAGCCATGTCTTTCAATGCATCACGTGTTTTCAGCGTCACACCCGAACCTGTCGGCGATGCCTCTGTTTCATAGCAGTTGGTGATCTTACCGCCCTTTTTGCCGATCGCATTGCCAATAGAATAGGCGTTGGTGATCGTGCCGTTTTCTGCCGTCAAGCCACCGGCCTTGCCGCCCGTCTTGGTCGCGGTTACTTTGCCGGTGTTGTAGCAAGCCGTAATAGAACCCGTGTTTTGGCCGACAATGCCGGCGACATTGTCAGCTCCGGTAATGGTGCCAGCATTGAAACTATACTCAACCTTAGCCGAGCAGCTGCCCCAGCCGCCGGTCACAAGGCCTGCTACGTTGCCATTATTGTTTACATCCGTGCTGGTAATCGTTCCGTAGTTTGCACATTCGGTGATCACGTCGCTACTCTGCGCATTTGCAAGCAGCCCTGCAACTGCGACCGCAGAATACGCATTTGAATTTTGGCTGTCACAAGTAACATTCACTTTGGAAATAACCCGCTGTAATGTTACTTGTCCGTTGCTGTACGCAGCAACTCCGGCGATTGCAAAATTATAGTTACTTGTTGGCAAAATCGTGGCTGAAACCTCACCTTCAACCGTCAGATTGCAAATTTTTGCCTTAACATCGCCATAACTGCTCTTGCCTACAGAGCCAAACAGGCCAAGGATCATATCATCCGTTCCATTTTGTGTAATCGAAAGGCCTGTGATCTTATGACCCTGTCCATCAAATTCACCGTAATACGGGTTTCCTCCGTATGCGCCCTTGCCCATCGGCTCCCAGTCGCCGTCCAGCGTGATGTCGTTCATCAGCTTAGCGCTGAAATCGGAATGGTTGTTCAGGTTGCCGGCATTGACCTGATCGCGGAGCCAACCGAGCTGCTGTGCAGTTTCGATCTCATAATAGCCGCCTTCGTTCCACTTCGGCTCAGCCAACGGGGTATCGGAACCGCCGGACTTCATCCAGCTTAGCACCGGCAGGCCGTCGTCCCCTTTTACAAACGCATTGCCATTGTCGCCCGCATTGAGCGCGGCCAGCACAGCGTCATCGGTCAGCGAATCGACCTTTGTCGCTTTCGCATCCGATTCCTCGGTTTCATAACAATTCGCAAACGTACCGCTGCCCATGCCAACGGTCTTACCAACAGTTGCCGAGTTATTGATACTAGATGTGTTTCCGCTATAATCGGTGCCTGCAACGGAAATCAACCCCGCAGCATAGGGGCCAGTCACCGTTCCCAAACTCAGGCTGTTCCAGATTGTAATCTTGCCGCCGTAAGGAGACATCGCGCTCAGACCGCCAACGCTTGCTCTGTTGTAGTCTCCATCTGCACTGTCAGTGCTCGTAACCGTCCCGTAGTTGACGCAATTGATGATTGTTGCGTTATAACCGTTGCCCAGCAAACCGCCAACAGCAGACGGTGAACTTCTATCGTTATTGTTCGTACTGGTTACATTCACATAAGAAACAACCTGATTCAGTGTTGTTGCTCCGCCGCACTGGCCGACAACACCGCCAATTTCAAATGTTGCAGAACTTGTTTTATTCAGTGTCGCCTTGATCTCGCCGCGCACAACCAGATTTTTGATCGTCGCTCCGTTAGCCACGCCAAACAGGCCAAGTGCAACCGAAGAAGACGCAGTGCAATCAATCTTCAGTCCAGAAATAGTCTTTCGATTACCATCAAAAATTCCTTTGAACGCATTCGCCTCATAAACACCAGCACTGTAATCCGCCGCTTTGCCAATCGGTGTCCAGTTTGCTTCGGTCAGCGTGATGTCCGCCGTCAGTTTGGCGTTGATCGTGCCATTTCCGCCGTTGACCTGATCGCGGAACCATTTCAGATCGGCTTCATCCTCAATCAGATAATACGTCTTTCCGTCCTCGGCAGTTTTCGTAGTCGGAACTCCGCCTGAAGCCAACGCGACTGTCGGCAGGAGGCCGAGCAGCATGACCAGCGCAAGCAGGAGAGACAAAATTCGTTTTTTCATCTTTATGTCCTTTCTCAATATATGTAGGTATGTGAACGCCGGAACGGCGGAAGCGGGGGAGACCCCGGCTCCGCGTTCCCAAGACGGGGCCGGGTCTATTCGATGGGGGATGCCGGGTTTGCAGATTTTTTCACGGCGCGCTCTTTTCGGAACTGGTTGAGCTGCCGCTGGTATTCGGCCTTGAATTCTACGGTTTTGCGCGGGTTCGCGTTTTCGGGGAAGCGGACGCCTTGCCGCCGCAGTGCGTCCAGCGTCCGGCCCGTGATCTTCTCGTCCATCCAGAGGTCGGCGCGGAACTGCCGCCCCTTCCCCTGAAGCGGGATCTTTCGTTTCGACATGTTGGTTTCTCCTCCATTCCGGCAAATAAAAAAACAGCCGTTTCCTACGACTGCTCCTGTGGACGATGACATAGACCCCAGAGGATCCACTTCCCCTGCGGTTTACGCTCTCGTAGGTCTTCTGACTGATGCGTTCAGGGTCGCCCCAACGCACTCTTTCGGCCTTCTCTCCCCACCATTACAGCAGTTCCAATGACCCGCTTTCGCAACCCGCATTTCTGCGCGCGAAAGAGTGCTCCGCAATCACAGCTACTAAGCCGAAGCGTTTCCGCCCAGCACATATCCGGGATTCTCACCCGATTCCCTTGTTCAGCTGAACAAGAATGCGTGTCCGGTCATAAAACCGGGTCGCGCATTTGCCACAAAAGCTGCGTATTCAATTTTTAGAAGGAGATTTTGGGATCTGCGCGGCCTGTTTTGCGGCCTTTCGGGCCGATTTTTCCTGCCGCAGGAGTTCTTTGTTAGCCGCTTTCTTCTCGCGCTTGGCGCGCTTGTCGGCTGTCCGCTGGCGGTCATATTCGTCGCGGAAGAGCTTGGTGTTTTCGACCGACGGTGTGGACAGGCGGCCGCCGCCCCGGATGCCGATGCTGGCGAGCGCTTTCCCCCAGTTGCCGAAGCGCAGCTCGATGAAGTCGCCGCCGATCACCTCGGTGCGCGCCGGGGCGCGGCCCAGCGCGGCTTGACATCGGGCGAGATACTGCGACAGCTCCTGCCAAGTGTCATTCTGGTGTTCGAGGACGAAGGCGACGTTCTGCTTTGAGAGGGCCACCAATGTCCGCTGCGTCAGAACCTTGCGGAGCGCGGCTTCGTTGGCCTGTGCGGTACGGTGTGGATTCATGGCCGCACCTCCCGACAGTTCAGGACGTCCTGCACGATCTTCCGCTCCGCAAAGGGCGGCGGATTTTTCGAGGTTCCGGTTTTCCCGTTCCAGAAGCTGCGGAGCGCGTTGACCCAGCTGTCAAAGCGGTATTCAATGTAGTCCCCGCCGATGACCTCGCACTTCGCCGGGGCGTGCCCCAGCTCATCCATGCACTTCGCGAGGTAGGCGCTGAGCTGGTCTAAGCTGTCATTTTGGTGCTCAAGGATGAATCGGACGTTTTTGTAGGCGATGACACGTTCTGCGAGTTTCAGGGCCGCGTCCATAAAAATCCCTCCTATCGTACAATTTCCCGCATGGGCGCACCGCGCCCATAACGCAAAAATGGCGCTTCCTGCTCTCTTTGAACAGTCCGCGCCCGTCTTGTACGATAGGTTCATCGTGCTATCGCTACAGTGCATCCTTGCCGAAAAATTCTCATTTCAGCGTGAAGACGGCGAGTATTCTGACTTACGATCTGGAAATGTTGCATTTCCGCGTCCGCGGCCTACCTTCTCATGGTCTCCCACAATGGCGCCCTTTCGGGCAAACAGCATCGCTGTTTTTAGCCGCAGCCTCTCGCGCACAGCTCCGGGCGAATGGCTTGAAAACCTTTGTTCTTTCATCCCCGGCTCAGTACCGAAAATCGGCCCGCGACCGGGAATTACACGTCTTCAGATGCGTATAAAGTTGTGATTTCGGCGAAAAGCACAAGTGCGCGCAAAAGTAGACTTTTCTTTTCGCCTGTGATACCATACAAAAAAGGCAAAAAACGGCCAATTTTCGCCTAGTTTTTGCCAATTTTGAGGTGAAAAGAAAAGTCTACTTTAATTTTCACTTTTTGGGCAGACTTTCCGCCTTTGCCCACTTCAAAAACGTTGTCTGGGAGACCCCCAGCCGCTCGGCCGCCGCCCGCGAGCCGAGCTTTTTTGCGCGCCACTCGCGGTAAACCAGCGGGAACTCCAGCGGGATCTCAGCGGGGTCTCTGCCGAACCGCACGCCCCGCTCACGCGCCGCTGAAATGCCCTCTGCCTGCCGCTGCCGGATGAACTCGCGCTCCGTCTGCGCGACGTAGCTGAGCAGCTGCAATACAATGTCCGCGATCAACTGCCCGGTCAGATCGCGGTTCTGCCGCGTGTCCAGCAGCGGCATGTCCAAAATTACAATGGCCGCGCGCTTATTTTTTGTAATAATTCGCCATTGTTCAAGGATTTCTGTGTAGTTTCGCCCCAATCGGTCGATGCTCTTCACGATCAGCGTGTCGCCTGGTCCCAGCCGCCGCAGCATCCGCCGATACTGCACCCGTTCAAAATCCGCCCCCGACTGCTTGTCGAGATATACATTTTCAGACGGGATTCCCATTTCCCGCAGTGCTGTGAGCTGGCGGGCTTCGTTTTGTTCTTTGGTCGAAACTCTTGCGTACCCATAAATCTGTTCCATCTTTTTCCCTCTCAAAACAAAAAGCATCCATGAGGGAGATCCGCTCATAGATGCTTTTTAACCGACAGAGAGACGCTCCCTGCCGGAAAAAGCTGACCGTTGACGAGGCGGCGCTTTTGGTTCCGTGCGCAGGCGCGTGTCTGACTCATCTCCCGAGGTTGGAGCTTCACAGTGACCGGTTCGCGGGGACTTTCACCCCATTCCGCTTTAAGCCCGTTCCCTTTAGAAACGGGCACCTGTACACTTGATTCAGTTGTCGAATGCTGTAAGCCGATAGCGTACAGCCATATTCTAGCGATCATTATTTTTCAGGTCAAGATATGGAGCAGCAGCGGCAGTTCCTGCAAAACGATCGCCGCTCCCGAATGGGCCTCTGCGTCAATTCTGACGCAGACACCCGTTCGGGGCGGCGCGCTTGTTCTGCTCGGAATCTTTGACCCAGCAGATGGGTCAAGTCTGCAAAAAGCGGGAGATCCGAACGACTGTGCGACCTGTTTCGCCCCACGCTCCAACCACAGAAAAGGCCATGTGCTCCAGATCATCGTCCCAGAAAAAGATGCCCTTCGGGTTATTGATAACGAGGTTGACCGCCCGGTTGCAGGTATCCCAGAGTTGGTGGTTATTGCTGCCACGCGGCGTGGTGACCTCGATCTGTACGAAGGCCCGGTCAAACCGCGGAAGTCCTTCCTGCACTGCCGCCTCTTGAATCGCAGCATGGATCATACAATGAGGTCTGGGCAGGCAGCCTTGACTTGTCTGTGACAGAACTGCCCGAAGCCATGAAACGCAAGCAGCACAAGGACTCCAAGCCCCGTGAACACAAGAAGAGCTTCGGCACAGACATTTCCCAGAGGCCTGAGATTGCGGCTCTGCGCATCGAGGAAGGTCATTGGGAAGGTGACACTGTCGTGGGCAAGAGGGCTGGTAAAGAGGCTGTTGCCCTCTCCCTGTTGGAGAAGAAAACGGAGAACTATATTGCCATCCGGATTCCCGGCAAGGATGCAGACTCCGTTCTGAACGCCATGCAGTCGCTCAGGGAAGAATTCGGAGACAAGTTCTCACAGGTCTTCAAGACCATTACCGTGGACAACGGCTCGGAGTTCTCTGCGTTCAGTCAGGTCGAGAACTGGGGCTGTGCAGTCTACTTTGCACATCCCTATACTTCGTGGGAACGTCCCCAAAACGAACGTCACAACGGGCTGTTCCGAGCCTTCGTGCCCAAGGGTGCCTCCATTGAATCCTTCTCTCCAGAGTACATCTTTTCTGCTGCTGATGAATTGAACGGACGGCCTCGCAAGAAGCTTGGCTACCGCACCCCGGAAGAACTGTTTGACGAGTTCCTCGACTCTGTTTACGCAGCCGAAGGCTGCGGCAGCATCGCCCAGGACGGAAGCCAGCGGCTTCCATCCTGACCGACGCTCTGATTCACTAAGTTCTACCGTGCAGCTGTCCAACTTGTACTTGCAATTTGCGATAGATTGATTCTCTTGTATCTTGATTTATTTCTTATTAGTTAGAGCATGAATTTCAGCCCCGATGGAGGGCACGAAAACCGTCGTCCTGAAATCCGG
>USDP01000008.1 GCA_900553545.1 uncultured Eubacteriales bacterium
CGCTGGCCGGAGCGCAGTGCAAGTTCATGCACTGCCTGCCCGCGTTCCACGACCTTGGCACCGGCATCGGCCAGAAGATCCATGAAAAGTATGGTCTTGAGGCCATGGAAGTGACTGACGAGGTCTTTGAAAGCCCGGCCTCCATCGTCTTTGACGAGGCCGAAAACCGGATGCACACGATCAAGGCCGTCATGGCTGCGACGCTCTGCAAAGACCTTTGATTTTTGAACATAAAACGACCCGGACGGCTGGAAACAGCCGTCCGGGTTTGTGTTTTCTGTATGTTACTGCGCGGTGTCTGTCATATCATAGAGCGTGGTTTTGCCGTCCCGCTGCCGCTGTGCGGCGGCGAGGGCGTAGAGCGCCTGTGTCGTTGCGGTCAGATCGCTGCCGCCATCCAATGTGTGGGAAAAACTGCCGTTTTCCTGACGAAAACGCAGGAGAACATCCTCTAATGTGGCGTGATTCTTATAAAAACGTTCATCCTCGAGGGAGATTCCAAGCTCTGTCAGCGCCACGAGCACCTGACAGACTGACTCGCTGCTCACCGTGCCCCAGGAGACGAACGTCCCGTCCGGCTCCTGCTGCCAGACCAGCCAGTCCAGCCCCGCGTCCACCGCGGCGGAAACCGTTGAATTATCACGGTATTTTGCGAGCGCCTGCAAGGCCATTGCCGTCAGATCGACGTCGGAGCCGCCGCCGGCGAGGCCCCAGCCGCCGTCCGGATTCTGGCGGGAGAGGATCTCATCCACGTAGCCCTCGCGCGTGGCCTGCACGGCGGCGTCCGGGTTTTGCGGGATCTCATAGCCCGCAGAATCCAGCGCTAACAATGCGTAGATCGACCCGTTGACGCCCTGCATCGCGACGCGCTCAAGATCCGCTAACGGCACGAGCAGGTCATAGCCGCCCATGTCGCGCGGGTCACGCCCGATGGCCGTCAGCGCGAGCACGAGGCGGGAATACTCGGTGTACTTCGTCTCGCTGAGCTTGCCGCCCGCCTCCGTGACTGCGGCCTCGACATTTCCATAATATGTCTCATAGTATTTGCCCGCGACCTGCACGCCGGAGCGCGCGAGGCCGAACACCGTCCAGTCGCCGTTCAACGAACCATAGCCCGGATTCGGCGCGGCCTTTTTGAGATAGGCTGCCGCCTGTTCCAGCGGCGTTTTCGCTGCGCCGCATGCACAGAGCAGCAGCGCGAGCGCGAGGAGCAGTGCAACAAATCGTATTTTTCTCATCGCTTACTCCTTTATCACCAGTTTTGCATCGCAGAGCGGCGCGAGCTTGCTGTCCAGCAGGAAGAGCTTGATCTGTGCGCTGTTCTTGGTCAGATCATTCGTGCCTGCCGTCAGCGGCAGTGCCTTTGTCACCCGGCCGTTCGCGTCATAGCACGCCGCGAACAGCATCTGACCTCCCGGGATCGTGTCCACGGTCAGAACGCCAGTGCTGGACTTCCAGTGCCATGTGATGTCACCGATCTTGCCGTCCGTCTGTCCGCTGTCTACGCGGATGTCCACCTTCAGCGTCGGGGATGTTGTCAGGTTGCTCGTCATGCCGCCGTTTCCGTCGGGCTGATTCTGGTACATGGTCAGGCCCTTGCCGTATTTGAGCGTGACGGAGGTATCGCCCGCCTGAACGGCGTCCGCCGGGGGGATCAGATATGCCGTCACGTTGCGCTTCACGCCGCGCCCGAAATCGCCCACCACGGTCAGACCCGCTGCGTCGAACTCTTCGCCCGGCGCATAGGTCGTCTTTGTGGGCTGCGATTCGATCTCCATGCCCTCCAGCATACGGCCATAGGCCATCAGATGGCCGGAGTCGTTTTTGAAGTAGATCGTGCCCTCTGCGTCCGCGATCAGGCTGCAAATGCAATGCTCCGCGTGGCCGCTGCTCGGGGAGAACAGGGCATAGGCCACCTTCTTTCCGGATTCCATCGTGGTCAGCGCCGCGTCCGTCTGACCCTTCCGGTCGTACAGGAGGCGGATCGTGCCGGGGATGGTGTTCTCTGCGAAGTATACATAGACGTCGCCGTTCGCGTCGTTTTCATACGCCGTTGTGAGCAGACCGGACGCCTGCGGATAGCCCTTTGTGGGTACGCGGTAGGCGATGGACATTGCGCCGTCAAGGTCGATGACTGTGATGTTATGGCCGGAATACGCATCAAATTGGCTGCTGCCGGAGACGCCGACATAGGCCCGCCCATTGTAGACGACGGGCGTCGAGGTGCTCATGGCGACTCTGGTTGTGCCGTTTTGCAGCTTGAGCGTCTGCTTCGAGGCAATCTTCCGCCCTGTTGCGTCCAGCTTGATCTGGATGAACTCGCCGCCCTTGCTGGTCGCGTAGTAGGCATTGCTGCCGCTGTCATAGCAGATGGTGCTGCGCACGTCGCCGCAGATGCCGCCCACTTCGTCCAGCAGCGCACCCGTGGCCGCGTCGAACAGCAGCACGCGGCCGGTCGACAGCACCGGCGAGGTCAAGTTCTGGCCGTCGTCCGTGCCCACGAGGAGGACGCCGTTTTGGACGCATGCGCCCGCCCAGTAGAAGCCGCCGGCCTGCACGTGCCGCCAGGCGGCATATTTTTCTTCATTGCTGGCAGTTGGCCGCTCGTCCGCGATGGGGATACAGACGAAGCTGGCGTCGCCGGTTTCGCTGTTCCAGAAGCCGGTGTAGGCATAGCCGTTTGAGACGGTAATGGGGCAGTTCGGCTGGCCTTTGAGCGGGTCATGGTAGATCCAGAGGGATTCCAGCGAGTCGGCGTCGAACGCCTGCACCACGCCGTTCGTCAGTGCGACGAAGATCATGCCGTCTGCATAGGTCGGGCCGTTGATGGAGAAGCTGGACGAACCGGCCATTTTCCCGGTTTTGATCGTTTCGCCCGTGTCCTTGTTGACGCGGTAGAGCGTACTTCCGGCGTAGACAATCAGCTCGTCGTTCACGAGGATCGGATTGCTGACCTGGCCGCCGCCCATGCTGCCGCTGCCGGTGGCCGAGGCGCCGAGCTTGACGGCCCAGTAGAGCGTGCCTTCCGTCGCGGAGATGGGCGTGGGCGCGTCTGTGACGGCGTTGTTGCTGTTGCCGCCCGCGGCCATCTGGCCTTTTACATAGGCCGTCCCGCGGAAATCCGCCCATTCGGCGCTCAGTGTGGTGTCCAGCGTTGTGTTTTTCTGCGCTGTCTGCAAGGAAATGGCGACGTTGCTGAGATCGGAGTATGTTTTGCCGCCCATGGTCAGCTTCTGCACGCCGTTTTCCGTGCTGAGCGTCATCTCGCCGCCCTGCCCGATATAGCCCGGACTGGTGATCGAATAGAGATAGGTAAAGCTCTCGGAGAGCGCGAAGACGCCGTCCTCCGGCCAGACGCGCTGATTGCTGCCCGATTCTATGACGCAGATCAGCGCGTCCTTCGGCGTGGTTTGGAAGCGGACACTGGTCGCCACCGCCTTCTGGACGGTGATGGTATAGACCGTTTTCGCGGTCTCGTTGTGCCGGTTCGTCAGCGTGAAGCGGAGCGTCTCGGTGCTGCCGCTGCCGTTCAGCGGCAGAGACAGCTCGTATACCGGCCTTGTGGACGAGGTTTGATCCTCCGGGAGCGGCGTCCCGTCCACGAGATAGCCCACGTCTTCGTCGCCGTATTTTGGCAGTTTTCCGTGCGCCTGGAGCTTCAGATCCAGCGAGCGTGCTGCCGCCGGGACGAGCACGGTATAGTCTGATTGCGTGGCTGTATAGCCCTCTGCCTGCGTGCCGGAGGCGGTTTGATAGCGGAGCGGCACGGATACGCCGTTTGCCGAGGCGGACAGGCTCTCGAGGCTGAGCGACCGTTTCAGCGTCACCTGATAGTCCGTATAGCTGGTGATCTTCGTTGCCGTGTCATAGCGCGAGGCACGGAAGGTGAGCGTATTCTCGTGGGCGCTGCCGTCCAGCACGGCCCAGTTCAGATGGGTGCTTTTCCCGGAGCTTAAATCGATCTGCTGCGGCGTCTCGGGCTGCTTTGTGCTCTGTGTGGGGTAAATCACACAGACAGGGCCGAGGGAATCTCCGTCCTCGTTCTGCTGCGCGGCCTGCGCAGAGGGCGTCACCGTGGCGTCCCAGTATGTGGCGGAATAGGTGTGCTGCGCTGGCGTGAAGCTCGTGCCGCCGTCAAACGGCACGTCAAGCGTCAGCTCGGTCAGCCAGTCTCCGGCCGTCACCTCGACGGCCATGGTCAGGCCGCTGCCCACGTCGCTGAGCGTAAAGTCCTTCTTCGCGTGATACCAGGTGTCCTTCGTTGCCACGTAGCTGTAGGTTTCGTTCGGGACCAGTGTGTAGGTATAGACCGGTTCCCCAAGCTCCAGAACCGAGGTATAGGCCAGAACCTCGCCGTTTTTGTTCCGCACCTCAAGCTCGTCCGCGTCCGTCAGGATGAGCTTGACGCTTTGCCCCTTGCCGGGCTGGATGTGCAGGGTATAGGCCGTCTCATACGCGCCGTTTTTCACCGAGACGGTGACGTCGGTGTTCCCGTTGACCGGCACGGCTGCGCCGCCCTTTTTGTCGAGCGGGTAATCTGTTCCGTTGGAGGAGATGGTTATGCTGCTGCCCGTGAGCGTCGCCGTGGGGTAGATTCGCAGCTCTTTGGCGGTGTCGACGATCTGGT
The DNA here is from genome assembly GCA_900553545.1 of uncultured Eubacteriales bacterium. Taxonomy (GTDB): domain Bacteria; phylum Bacillota; class Clostridia; order Oscillospirales; family Oscillospiraceae; genus CAG-170. The sequence goes on from USDP01000008.1 coordinate 4,628, forward strand.
AGGTGTATTCCGTATCCGTCGGGGAGAACGCCTTGTCTGCGGCCTGCGCGGTCTCGGCTGCGTTCGTCACGCGGAGAGAGGCCAGCGTCGGCATCCGGTCGAGCCGCAGGGTCAGGTCGACGCTCTGGTCATAGCCGTCTGTCCCCGTCATGCTTGCGCGGAGGATGACAGTATTGCCCGCCGCGCCGCGGGAAAGCACGTTCGGAAGGCTGCTTGTTTTGACGAATTCCGGGATGATCTTCTCCTGCGGCTTTCCGCTGGCGTCGGAATAGAGGGCCGTGACCGTCGCGGCCTTCGTATACGGCTTGTTCAGCTCGATATAGGGGTACAGATCACCGGAGAGAACGTCTGGAACGAGGACCGCCACTGTGTGGTCACGGATCGTACAGGCTATCGCCTTGAAATCATTGCCGCTTTCGGCGGAGATCTGGAACGCCGTTTCGTTGAACCAGTCATCCGAGGCCGGAAGCGCGGCCTGGATCGTCGCCGGTCCGCTGACGTTCAGTGTGCCGGAGACCTGGCGGATGCCCTGACGGATGCAGAAGGTGTAGCCGTCGCCCATCGGGAGCGTAAGAACGCCGGGATGGCCCGTGTCCGTAAAGCGTTTTCCGAATTTGTTTTCAGCGTAAACCTCATAATTTCCGCCCGTATAGCCGGAAAAGGTGATCTCATAGCCGCCAGTCAGACTGGCGCGGTATTTTGCAATGGCTGTGGTGATTGCGTCCGCGCAGCGCTGCGCGTCTGCGTCTGAGATGCCGGGGTAGGCGGCGGATGCTGCCTGATAGGGCGTTTTTGCGGCGTTCTGCACGTCGGGATCTTCGGCAAGATAGTCCGCCATGGCGCGCATCAGCGCTTTTCGCCCATCCGTCAGCGCCGCAGTGAGATCTTCGGTAAAAAACAGATAATGCACCGAGCCTGCGGGCAAAGCCAGCCCCTGTTCAGCCGAAAAATCTCCGCAATAGAGGTATTTGCCGGAGACGCCGTTGATGGCGGTGACGAAGCTGCTGCCGCTGTCGATGGTCAGCTTGATTCCGGCGGCTGTCAGCGCTTCGACGATTGTCTGATCGTCGGAATATGGAATTTTTTGTGGAGAAACCACAAGCGTTTTGGAAGTTTCTGCCGAGAAATAAAAACGATTCTCGTCATCTGTCGCCGACACGCCGAGCGGGAGGCAGGAGAGGAGCATTGCGAGTAAGAGCAATGCGGAGATGAGTCGTTTGAGTTTCATAAGATACCTCCCATCAATAGAGACAGTTCAGCCACTTGAGGCGCAGCTTTCTGGGCCATTTTGTGTTGGTTTTGAGCAGATTCAGGACTGTTCCATGGAAATTTCGCATCATTTCGCGCTCCGGATCGTCCGGCGTTTTCGAGGAAAAGAGGGCCTTTTCGTTCAGGAAGACCATAGTGCGGAAGGTGTTTGCGGTTTCCTCACCGAACTGTCCCGAAATCGGGTCATAAAGCGCAAGCATCGAGCCGCCGCGGCGGTCGAAGCCGAGGGCGGACAGGAGCTTTGCTGCATCGGAGAACAGGCTGGAAATGGACTCGGAATTGTCCGGATCATCAAAGGTTTTCTGCCTGTTTTTGAGGATGATATGGTGGCGAATGAGGATAAACAGAACGAACAGGAGCAAAATTCCCGCTATGAGTAAAATCCAGAACGCGGGCTTTGCGAGCAGGCCGGTGCGCTGACCGCCGTCCGGCGTATTGTCCGGGTCTTCGGACTGTTCCGCATCGTCCTGCTCCGGTTCCTGACCTTCGGTAACGCGCGGGCCGCTGCCTTCGCCCTCGCCAGCGCCGACGGGCTTGATGCCGCTCTCGGTCTGCTCCGGCGCGAGGCTCTCGAGTCCCGGCGTCAGGGCCAGCGGCAGCCAGCCGACGCCGTCCTGATACACCTCGACCCACGCCCCGGCGTTCTCATCCGTGACGGAAACGTTCTCGTTTTCGACGGTTTTGACGGTAAATCCCTCGACATAACGGGCCGGGATGCCGTAATAGCGTAGGGCAAGCGCGGCGACGGTCGCGTATTGGTAGGTCGTGCCCTTGGCCGTGCTGTCCAATGGAAGGGACGTATCGCCGCCGAAGCAGGTCTCCAAGAAGGAGAGGGCGCAGAGCTGCGCCTGTTCCTTGGATAACTCGCCGGAAAAGTTGAGATCCTGCTTGGTTTCTTCGAGCAAAGCGCCGAGTTCGTCCGTAAATTCTTGCGGAACGGCGAGGGCGTAGGAGTCGACGAAGTCGCGGTAGGCGCTCTCCATTTGGAGGTAGGAGCTGCTTGGCTCGCCTTGCTGCAAAGCATTCAGAATTTGCGGGAGGATGGTGCTTGCATCCGCAATCACGACGTAGGAATATTCGCGTTCGCCGTTCCAGCCGGAGGTTTTTACAGCGGAGGGCGCAAGACGGTTCTTGGCCGTTCCGGCGCTCGTGGGGAGGACGGAGAACGGTTCATATCGATAAAGCGAACAGGCGGAAAGATTTGAGATTTGAATGGTTTCGGTTTCGTATTCTGCGGTTTGTATAGCAGAAAGTGTAAACTGAGATTGCGGATAGAAGCCGTTCTCGTGGAGCCAGTAGAACAGATCTTTTTCATTTGCCGCGTTTTCGGCATCCAAGGCAGACCACGTGCCATTCTCATAAGTATCCCCGACGAAGCCGCGGAGATAGAGGGTATCCGCCTTGTCTGAAGTCACGGACAGAATGGGTTCTGTTTCGTCTGACGATGGGACTGGCTTGGTCAGATCGCCTTCCGGCAAAATTTCTGTTTTTTCATAACGCCAATGATGCAGGGCGTCTTTGGCGGTCTGGGAAAGATTCTGCATTGTGCCCGCTTGAAGCACTAATGCGGCAATTCCAAGCACAACTGCGCCGAGCAAGAGAAGGTTGACTGCGGAAACGGTATTTTTCTGCCACGCCAGCAGCAAAAGCGCAATTCCCGCCGACACGAAAAGCCACGCCGAGATATGAATGAAGCCTGCCGCGACGGTGAGGACGATGAGCAGCGTTGAGGCCAAAGTCGGAACACGTGAAAGGGTGAGGCTGAGGGCCGCGAGGAAGAGACCGAGCAGGATGCCGGCCAGCCAAAGGCCGGAGTTGTCGGTTTGCGCGAGGGGAAGCAGGATACCTTTTTCATTGGCCCAGAGGTCGCGCGTCTCATTCCAGAGCGCGGCGAAGCCGTTCAGGAGCGTTGCTCGCGCAAAAATTACTATTACAATAAGTATCACGAGCGCGGCGGGCAGCAGGATGGCCTCTTTGCGGAAGTGTTTTGCTGCCGCAAACAGCGCGAGGCAGACGAGTCCCGAGGCGAGGATCGGCAGGAGGCTGCTCAGTCCGGTGACGGTGGTGAGCAGGCCCGCGAGGGCGCAGAAGATCAGGGCTGACGGGAGGATGGTTTCAGTCAGTCTGCTTGAAAATGTTCGGTTTTTACGGTATTTTCCAACGTGAAGGCCGGTATTTCGTTGCTTCATGGGGCCTCCTTAGATGGCCAGCTCGGAGAGCTGATTCATATAATCGGTTTCACTGTAATCCGCGCCGCAGACGAGGGCCGTGAGATGACCGAGGGTTTGCAGGTTCGGGCCAGCAGGCTGTTCGCCACTGACGTAGATCAGGTGGGAATATGCGCCAGCCGGTACGGTCTGCAACAGCAGCTGCGCACCGGAAATTCCAGCTTCGGCCTTGGCGGTCAGCAGGCGCGGAAGCAAGGCGATGAGTTCGTCGAGATCGCGTACCAAATGGCGCACCAGTTGGCTGTTTTCGTTCCAGCAGAGCGTGAATTGGACGGACTGGGCCAGCAGGTTCCGGCAGAGGGACGCGACGATCTCGGCCTCGGCGTCTGTGCGGGAAGCGGTCGGGTATTCCTCGGTGCGCTCCCAGAAAAGGGCGGCGGAGCGCGTGATGGGCAGGGAGGCATCTTTCACAATTAACTTGCCGTATTTTTGGCTCAGCTTCCAATGCACTTGACGCGGGCTGTCGCCGGGGACGTAGTCCCGGATCTGGAAGATCTCGGAGAGATCAGAGCCGGAGCGCTCGGTCGAGTAGTCCTCGGCTTCCTCGACGCGCGCCGCCGAAGGACTGAGCAGAAGGTTCTGCGGGAAAGTGTCCGGCTGGACGACGGAGGCTGTATGGGCATCCGTTTTCGCTTTCACGCCGATGAGGCCGAAGCAGTCGTAGAGGCGCACGGAAGCGACCGTCAGGCGGATGCGGCCGCAGAACGGGCTGCCGAAGGTGGCGCGGACAGTCTGTGTTTTCTTCGGCCAGACGCCGCAGGAGAGAGTCATAGACTGGACTTCCCCGTTCAGCTGGTTTTCCAAGCGGACACGGCAGGCGCACAGGCAGATCGGAAAGAAGGACGGATTTTGGACAGTTACTTCCAATAATCCTTCCGTGCCCTTTTTCAAATTGACGGGCATATTTGCGGATAGTTTCAGCTTTTTGGCTGCAAGCAAATTGAAGGGCAGGCACAAAAGCGGCAATACGACCATGCAAATTGCCAATCCGAGCGCGATGGGGCTGGCGGTCTGGACGGTGAGGGTCAGGAGGCCCAGCACGAGCAGCAGCCAGACGAATTTTCGGATGATCTTCATGCTTTCAGCACCGGCATATCCACGGATTTCAGGATTTCTGAGAGGATGTTTTCAGCCTTTTCCTCCATCATGCGGGCTTTGGCCGACAAAATGAGACGGTGCGCGCAGACGTCCGGGAAAACGGCGGCGACGTCCTCCGGTACGACGTAGTCGCGCCCAGCGAGGAAGGCGTGGGCCTTCGCCATCCGGCAGAGGGCCAGCGCGCCGCGCGGGCTGACGCCAAGCTCGACCATGGGATGGGTGCGGGTGGCTTCGGCGAGGGTCGTGACATAGTCAAAGATGCGGTCGTTGGCCTCGACGGTGCGGGCCTCCTGAATGAGCTGAAGCAATTCATCTTTGGTGACGACGGGCTGGACGCGATCGAGGGGATTTTCGCTGTGGCGGTCGCGGAGAATGTTGATCTGGCTGCGGTGGTCGGGATAGCCCATGCTGAGGCGGATGAGGAAGCGGTCGAGCTGGGAGCTGGGCAGGAGCGTTGTGCCAGCCGAGCCGGTGGGGTTCTGGGTCGCGAGGACGACGAAGGGCGTCGGGAGGTCGTAGGTTTGACCGTCGACGGTGACGCGATGCTCTTCCATCGCTTCCAGAAGGGCAGACTGCGTCTTGCTCGAGGTACGGTTGATCTCGTCGGCCAGCAGGAGATTGGTCATGATCGCACCGGGCTTGTAGACGAAGGAATCGACTGATTTATCGTACACCGAGTAGCCGATGACATCCGAGGGGACGGTGTCCGAGGTAAACTGAACGCGGCGGGTGTCGAGTCCTAGGACTTTGGCAAAAGTCAAGGCGGTCGTGGTCTTGCCGACGCCCGGCACGTCCTCCATGAGGACGTGGCCTTGGGCCAGAATGGCCATTAGGATCTTCTCGACGTTCTCGTTTTTGCCGACGATGACGGACTCAATTTCCGTCAAAATATTCTGGATTTTCTCATTCATCTTGCTTTTCTCCTTCTTCTGAGTCAGTGGGAGTTTCAGGCTCGGTAGGCTTGGTGGGGTCGACCGGTTCGGACGGATCGATGGGGTCGACAGGCGGATCGATGGGTTCAACGGGATGCGAGGCGAAGCCGCAGACGGAGCAAGTGCCGCTTTCGCCGTTCTGGTCGTGCGCTCCGCCGTTGGCGGAGACGCCGCAGATGGGGCAGAAGATCGTGTGCGTTGCGCCGTCGGCATTAGGCGTGCCGGTCAGTTCGCCGGTGCAGCCTTCGCTGTGGGTGTAGTAGCAAGTGGGACAATACAGCTCGTGACTGGCGTAGACCCAGCTGTGCGGGAGGAGATCGCCGACCAACTGGCCGCAGCGAGTGCATTTTACACGGTGGCCTTCCGCGCCGAAGGGCACGTGCTCCTTTTGTTCGCTGGTTTGATGGCCCGCCGGGGGAATGGTCACTTCCTTCGCCGCGCCGCAGCCGTCCTTACATTCGATCGTGAGGGTGACGGGATCGGTGCAGGTGGCCTGCTGCGCAAGCTCTTCGTCGGTGGGCCAGCGGTGCGCGGCCTGCTGCTCGAATACGTAGGGGCATTTGGTGCATTTGATGGTATGGGTCTGGCCGTCGGCATTGTCGACAAAGGTCTTTTCGTGTGCTTCCTCCACGCCGGTGACCGGCTGCTTGCAGGCGGTGCAGTATTCCATATGGTGTTCGCCGTCGTCCGACGCGCGCCATTCGTGCGGGGCGGTGTGGGTGCAGCTCGTGGAGGAGACTGCGCCGCAGCTGGTGCAGACGAAGTTTCCGTCCGCATCTGGCTCGGCGGAGTAGTTGTGGCCATGGTCGACCCAGCCGCCGGATTCCCAGGTGATGCAGTAGCCCGCGCCGCCGTTGCCCTTGTCGCCCATGCGGCCGCCGACGTCCCAGCCACAGGCGAGCGTATAACGGAGGATGAGGACGTCGCTGCCGCTGCTGGTGAAGGATTCGTTGGAGAGGCTGTGGCCGGGGTAGACGGTTGTCTGGCCGGTGGTGTACATCCAGCCGGATGCCTCGGTGAAGTTGAATTCGCCGAGAGAGCCATCGGAATAGTATCGGCCGCTGCTGAGCGGGACGCGGTTTTTGTAGAGGCAGCGCCAGAGGCGGGCGAGATTTGTGCCCGCGCCGAAGCGGCCGTCGATGTAGTCGAAGGCGGCCTGATCGTCGCTGAAGGTGGACCAGCCGTTCGGGAGCTGATCAATGCTGAGGGCTTTTGCGCTGGAGGCAAGCTGGCCGTTGTTGAGCGCGGCGAGATAAAAACCGCTGTCGAGCGAGCCTTCGGTGATGCCGGTCCAGTCACCGGGGAGGAGGGCGCATGGCTTGTCGAACGGTGCGGGTACGGTCTCGTTGAGGATGACCTTGGCGACGACGTAGGAGAGCGGTTCGCCGGAGAGGATCTCATAGGAGACTGGCCCGTAGGTCCCGAGGCCGAGGACGCCGAGATCAATGTAGATCTGGGCGGTGTGGCCGGTTTTCTGGCCCTTTTCGCTGCGCTTGGCGTGAAGCGTGAGCGTTTTCTCGCCCCAGTTGCCCTCTTCGTCTTCGGCGCGGATGCAGAGTTCAAATTCGAAATCTTCACCGGGGGCATTGGCCGGGATCGTGGGATGGAAGACGTATTCCTGGGAACCGTCGGAGCCTTGGCCGGTGGAGGCTTCGGGCAAGAAGGTCTGGACGCGGCTGCCGTTTTCCAGACGGTAGAGCGAGACGGTGATCTGCGAGCCGTTCAGGCCGGAGGCATAGATGATGCTGGTTGTGCCGTCGGCGTTTTCGCGATATGCGCGGATGCTCGGACGGAGTTCTAGTCCGCCGTCGGCGGACACGGAGATCTCCTGACCGTCCGTGTAATTGTTGACATCGATTTTGACGGACTGCTCGCCCTGATGCTTATAGGGCAGGACGAAGGTGAACTGGTAGGTCGTATCGCCCTGCTTTGCGGTGACGGTGAAGGTGTTATTGCCGGTCGTCTTGTTGTCATGACCAAGGGTGAGCGCGGCGGTGCCGGAGGCGGTAGGGCTGCTTGGAGTGGAGGAGGTGGAACGGCCACGGCCATTGAGGAATTCGACTTTGGTGATGATTGCGTCGGAGGCCTCTTCGCCCTCGATGGAGAACTGATACGTCAGGAGGCCGTCTGCCAGCTGGTCGTCCCGGATAACGTCGGCGGTAAAGGTTCGGCCATTTTCGCAGGTCAACTGGCGCGGCCGCTCGATGTCGTTTTCAAGCACGGAATAGGTCATTTTCAGGCTGACATCGCTCTGATAGCGGAGCAGGAGCTTGAATGTGATGGTTTTGCCGCCGGATTCGGCGGTGACGACAATCGTGTAGGATGCGCCGCCTTCGGCGGACTGGAGCTGGATGCTGCCCGCGTCCGTGCTCAGCGCATCAGAGTTGAGCGTGGCGGAGGTGATGGCGGCCTTGTCCGCGCTGCGGCCTGTGAGGGCAAGCTGATACTGCAAGAGGCCGTCCTTGAGCTGGTTGTGCTTGATGGTGAGGCTGGCACCGCCGTTTGCGGCGCAAAGCGTGTCGCGGCGGGTAACAGAACGTTCCAGCCACGAGAATTTCAGTTGGAGATCCAGCCCGTCCTCATAGGTGAGAACGAAGGAATAGCGGACGGTCTGGCCGGAGGCGCGGGCCGTGACGCTGAGAAAATAGGTTTCCTGATCCTGTCCGTCAGCCGGGGACATTTGCAGGACGCCGGACTGGGACAACGTGCCCGTTTCGCCGTCTCCGGCGCGGTAGTCCGCGCTGACAAATTCGGCGGTGCGGGCGCTCTCGCCGAGGAAGTCGAAGCTGTACTGGAAGAGGCCGTCGGTGAGCGTGTCGCTCTTGACGGTGCGTGTGGTGGTGTTGTTCGCGCCGCAGGTGGCTTCCGCAGGGGCGGACGTGGTCTGCCAGGCGAGGCGAAGATCGAGGTCGAGGCCGGACTCCAGACGGAGGAGGAAGGTAAATTCCACATCCGTCTCGACGGGTTCGCCGTTTGCGGTTTTCTGCGTAACGTGGGCTTGCAGGAGAAAGACGTAATTTTGAAATTCTGCGCCGTCCGGCAGCGTCATGACGACGGAGCCGCTGGGGTCGATGGGGCTGGGGACGCCGTTTCCGGCGGCGAAGAAGGCCCCGGTGATGCGGGCGTCCGGTGCGTTGAGGCCGGTGAGGCGCAGGTCATAGGGAAGCATGCCATTGTTCAGCTGGGAGAGGAGGATGCGTTTGCCGACGGTCTCGCCGGGGGTGCAGGCGATGGCGGCGGGCTGTGCGCCGTATTTATACCACGTCAGAGTCGCGCCGAGGTCGAGATCGGGAAGCGGGAGCGATTCATCCGTTTCGCCGGTATTGCCCGGCTCTTCACCTTCGCTGCCGGAATTGGAATCAGCGTTTGTGCCGATCTCCAGGTCGGAATAGTCGGGCTGGGCGGGCTGCTCCTGCGGGACAGTTTCGGGTTCGGCGCTCTGGCCGGCTTCGCTGTCCGCCTCTTCAGGGTCGGGCTGCTCGGCTTCGCCGGTGAGATTGCTCTCTGTGTCGCCGTTTGCGCCGGAGCCAGAGGCGTTCAGACCGTCGCCGGAGCCGGAATGGCCGGGGGCATTGCCCGCCTGCAGGACGGTGATCTCCTGGGGTTCGGCTTGCAAAATGGGGTTGTCTGGTTCGGCGGCGCGCATCCCGAGCAGCGGCAGGCAGATGCTGAGCACGAGGGCACAGACAAGCAGGCCGCAGCCCAATGGGCGCAGCCATGGAAATTTGGAAAAGAATCTGTTCATGCGTATCGTCCGCCCCAAGGTGGGGACTGTCCTTCCTGTGACGTGGTTCTGGGGCGGCATTTCTCCATACAAAAGCCGCCGATCTCAATTCTGAAATCAGCGGCAAAAGCTCCGGCAGGAAGTCTGCTCCTGCCGGGTGCAACCGGGAAATCGCTCGCCGCTGCACATACCATACGCAGCGAAAAAGCTGCGGTAATACAGGTCTTCTGACTTGCGTTAGGGAGCAAATGCTCCTGCGGCCACATCCTGCCTTCTCACAGGTTTTCCCTGCAATGGCGGACATTTCGTCCCGGCAATTCAATCGCTTCGGCGTGGCCTCGCGCGCACAGCACCGTTTCGTGTCGGCCTTGCGGCCTTCTTCCTTGCGGCCCCTGCCGGAGGACGGCGGGAGCGGCGTGTATTACGGTATCTATTCGGTTTTTGGGGAAGCGGAACGGGCCGCTTCGGATGCTTTTATAGCTCCTTATATCATATCGGAAAGAGGCGTATTTTGCAAGCGGATTTTTGGACAGTTTCCGCTGCGGCGTCTGTTTCAGGTGGGAAGGGTCAATCTTCCAGGTCGGTGGGGGCGGAGGCGCCGAAATACTGATAGAGGTGCTGTAGGAACTGCATTTCCGTGGGCGTGAGCGGGTTGCCGCGGCGCTTGATCCAGACCAGCTCGGACTCCTCCTCGCTGGCCTCGAGCACCTTCAGGACGCGGATGCGCGGATCGCGGAAGCAGCCGATGGCCCACTTCGCAACGTAGAGCACGGCCTCCGTTTCGAGCAGGAAGTTCTCACAGGCTGTTGTGGAATTGAAAAAGATGACCTTGTCCATGTTGAAATGGTTGTCCTTGTTGTCGACGAAGAGATCCTGCGTGGCAGCCTCTTCCATGTCGAGCACGACCTGCAGACATTTTTCCACCTCGGAAAAGCGCATACTCTTTCGATGGTAATAGGGCGAACATGGCCCGAGGCAGACATAGACACCCGCCTTATCGAGCGAATGGAGGCTCAGGCGCTTGGATTCGGTATTCCAGAGGTAGCTCTTGGCATCCGCGCCGCAGCGGACAAAGAGTCCAATGTCCGCCTTGCCGTCGAGCACCATGCGCGTCACATCGTTGCGGTCGGTCTCCACGAGGTTATAATGCAGGCTGCGGTCCTGATTTTGCAGATAGGTCTTCAGGATGAGCGGATGGACAAAGTCGAGCTGCTGCGAGGCGATAAACAGGCGCGAGCGGCCCGCGCCGCCCTGACCGGAAAAGTTGCTCTCGAGCGCGCTGGCCGCCGTGACGACGCTGCGCGCGTAGTGCAGAAAGCTCTTGCCCTCAATCGTCAGCTCCACGCCGCGCGGTTTGCGCAGCAGGAGCTGCACGTGGAATTCCTCTTCCAGACTGCTGATGGCCTTCGTCAGGCTAGGCTGGCTGATGTACAGCTCCTGCGCGGCCTTTGAGATGGAGCCACATTCGGCAATTTTAATCAAATATTCCAACTGCTTCATTTTCATGGGCCGTGGTGCTCCTTTCTGCGCGCCGGTTTTTGTTCAAGTTCACTATATCTGAACGAACAAATTTTGTCAATATGTGAAAGTATGCCTTTTGGTTATATGTTCAGGATAGAATATCCGTATTTGTCAAGGACTGATATTGGTGATAGACTGCAAATACAGACATCAAGTCCCAGATATTTTGTGCAATAAGTGCAAATTTATCGATTATAAGTGACCTGAATCATCTATGCGCTATTTCGAAAAAGTAATGGCAAAACGACGAAGGAGGAACCTGTAAACATGGCAGAATTCTATGACATTTATCCGAAGGATTGCTGGAAGGACCCGTCCTACCGGCTGATGGACAAGTTTTCGCTGAAGGGCAAGAAGGGCTTCGTCACGGGCGGCGGCGGAGGCATTGGCCGGAACGTCGCGGCAGCTTGGGCGGAAGCGGGTGCGGACGTCGCGCTGGTGGACATTCCCGCCGCGAAGGAACGCCTCGAGCCGCTGTGCAAGGAGATGTCCGAGCGCTACGGCGTGAAGATCATTCCGCTGTACTGCGACGTGTCCGACAAGGCGCAGGTCGACAAGCTGGAAGAGGATCTCGTCCGCGAGCTTGGCACTGTGGACATTGCGCACATCAATGCGGGCGTCTGCCTGCCGGGCGACGACGTCGACGTCCCCTACGAGACCTGGAAGAAGGTCATCGACATCGACCTGAACGGCGCATTTTTGACTGCGCAGGTCGCACAGCACATCATGCGCAAGCACAACCACGGCGGCTCGATCATCATGACGTCATCGCTGTCCGGCTACAACGCGAACTTCATCGGCGGCGGCCCGTCCCCGGTCTGCACCTATGGCACCGCGAAGGCCGGTATCTCCCAGATGGCACGCTATATGGCGGCGGGTCTCGCGCCCTACGGCATCCGCGTAAACACCATCTCTCCGGGCTACATCTGGTCCGGCATCCATGAAGGCGTGATGGACAAGACCGGACACGACATGTGCCTCGAGGTCGTTCCCATCAAGCGCTTCGGCACCACCGACGAGCTGCAGGGCGTGCTGCTCTTCCTCGCGAGCGATGCCTCTTCCTATGTGACCGGCATCAATATCCCCGTGGACGGCGGATATTCGATCTATTAAACACAACAGAAAGGACGGCTTTCAAAACATGGCCAAAGTTTACATTGAAAATGTGCGGGATCTGGTCGAAAAGGCCGGCGAGATCCGTGAGAAGCTCGCTCTGGCGACCCGCCGCATCGGCAACGTCCACATCGGCGGCCCGATGTCCGCGACCGACGTGACCACCGCGATCTACTACAAATACATGGGGTTCGATCCCGAAAATCTCGACGATCCCAACCGCGACCGCTTCATCCTCAGCAAGGGTCACAACGGCATCCTGCTGTTCACGATCTTCTGCGACATGGGCATGTATGACTGGGATCTGCTGCTCGACACGTACAACACCATCGGCCATCCGTTCGGCGCGCATCCGAATCACAAGCGCGTGAAGGGCATCGAGGTCTCCACCGGTTCTCTGGGCCACGGCCTGTCCTGGTGCTGCGGCATCGGCCACGCGAACCGCGGCCGGGGCATCAAGTCCCGCATCTGGACGCTGCTGGGCGACGGCGAGATGGAGGAAGGCTCCAACTGGGAGGCCATCCTGTACGCCGCATCCCACAACCTTGACAACATCGTTGCGGTCGTCGACTTCAACCACGCTTCTGCGGCGTATGAGACGAACCAGAACGAGCGTTGGGGCGAAAAGGGCGGCCCGGAAGGCATGGCGGACTGCTTCCGCGCGTTCGGTTGGAATGCGACCGTCATCGACGGCACCGACATGAAGGAGATCGACAAGACGCTCGCCGCGCTGCCGGAGGTCACACTGAACGGCAAGCCCAACGCGATAATTTGCAGCACCACGAAGGGTCAGGGCGTCGGCTTCATGATGGAGCGTCCGTGCGCATGGCACATCGGCGGCTTCGATGATGACAAGCTGGCCGAGGCCGAAAAGGACATCAAGGAATATACTGCGAAAAAACTGGCGGAGGTGTAACAATGGGTGGATTTACATTTTGCTGCGGTGATATGGGTCCCGTGATGGAGGCCAAGGGCACCGTTACCAACGAGATTCTGGAAATGATCGAAGACGATCCCAGAGTATGCTATATCAACGCGGATGGCACCGGCCGCGGCGGCCGCGTCCAGCAGGCGCAGCTCCGCTATCCGGATCGCATCCTCGACGTCGGTATTCAGGAAATGAACATGGTCACAATCGCGGCGGGCCTCGCGAAGGAAGGCTTCCTGCCCTATGTGCAGACCTTCGGCCCGTTCCTCTGCGTCCGCGCGCTCGACCAGATCCACAACGACGTGGCTTACAACGACTATCCCGTCCGTCTCATCGGCACCCACGCCGGTCTGTCCTCGGGCTATGGCCCCACGCACAACACCATCATCGAGTTCGGCGTGATGAACTCCCTGCCGAACATGACCATGGTGGCCCCGTGCGACGCCGAGCAGTGCAAGAAGCTGCTCCGCAAGTCCCTGAACTATCCGAAGCCCATCTACATCCGCATCCCGCGTGGTGAAGAGCCGCTGGTCTACACCGCGGATCATGACTATGACTACGAGATCGGCAAGGCAATCGTGATTCAGGAAGGCACCGACCTGAACTTCATCGCGACCGGCATGGGCGTTTACAACTGCGTCCAGGCGGCCCGTCAGCTTGAAGAAAAGGGTTACAGCGTCGGCGTCATCGACATGCACACCATCAAGCCCATCGACAAGGACGCCGTTGTCCACGCGGCCAAGCTGAGCGGCAACATCATCACCGTGGAAGATCACAACATTCTCGGCGGTCTGGGCAGCATCGTGGCCGACACCCTGCTCGAGGCGGGCGTGTTCGCCAAGCTGAAGAAGATCGGCGTGCCCGACAAGTTCATCGAGTTCGGCTATCCGGAAGAGATCTATCCCGCCCTCGGCATGGACGCCAACGGCATCTACAAAACTGCGCTGGAAGTCCTGAAGTAAGCGTCAAGCTTCCGGAATCCAGAGAAGTCATTCATGGTTTGCGCCGGGGCGGCGGAACGCCGCCCCGGTTCAGATCACTGCGTTCTATGGGAATGCTCCGACAGAGCGTTCCCCCAAACTGGGAAAGAGAAAGGAATGAGGCCATTATGAAACAGCTGTTTATCACGTCGGTCCGCGACTTTGAGAAAAACACGATGGGAACTGTCGAAATGCGGGAAATGCCCATGCCGGAACCCGCAGAGGACGAAGTCCGCATCAAGATCATCTACTCCTCGATCTGCGGCTCTGATGCCCACACCCTGACCGGCCACCTCGGTGAATTCGAAGAAGGCACCAAGGCGATGCTCCCGATGACCTTTGGTCATGAGCTGTCCGGTGTGATCGACAAGGTTGGCCCGAAGGCCGAAGCGCTCGGCTATCACGTCGGCGACAAGGTCATCGCCAACTACGCCAAATACTGCTACGCCTGCGACAACTGCCGCAGCGGGCATGAAAACCTGTGTTCCCATGTGCAGTTTTGCATGAACGGCTTTGCAGAATATGCGGTCTATCATGTCACGCAGGTTCACAAACTCCCTGAAAACTACGATCTGGAGACCGCCGCGCTCATCGAGCCGCTGACCATCGCGTTGGCCGCAGCCGAGCAGGCGCACATCTCCTACGGCAAATCCGTCGCCATCATGGGCGCGGGCGGCATCGGCCTGATGCTCGTGCAGCTGGCCCGTCTGGCGGGCGCGTCCTGCGTCACGGTCTTTGACCTTGTCGAAGAGAAGTGTGAACTGGCCAAGCAGCTCGGCGCAGACTATGCGTTTGACCCGCGCAAGGAAGGCGCGCTCGAAGAGGCGATGAAGGTCGCCGGCGGCGCGTATGACTGCGTGCTCGAGGGCACCGGTGTTGTCTCCTCCGCGGAGAACGCGCTCAAGCTCCTCGCCCGCAACGGCGACGGCGTCTATTTCGCAATGTACGGCAAAGACCCGTATTTGCAGGTCAATCTGCACACGGACTTCTACTGGGATCAGAAGCACCTGCACGGCGTCATCATGGGCGCGGGCCTGTTCCCCAAGGCCATCAAGCTCGCTCCGCGTGTGAATCTCAAGGCGCTCATCCAGAAGGAGCATCCGCTGAGCCGTTATCAGGACGCGTTTGCCGATCTTTACACGAAGAAATACGCAAAAATCGTCATTAAAATGGACGAGTAATTTTATAGGATGTTCTACAAGTCTTGGTTGCGTGCCAAGGCACGGCGGATAGCCTCAGCTTTCCCTCAGCGTTTCCCAAGCTGATTACAGAGAAAGAAAGGAGTATGTATGGCGACTGACAGCCATACAGACAAAATTTATGTCGAACGAACCGAAAACCACGGTTGAAACCGAGGAAAAGACTTATTACCACGGCGGCAAGGCCGTGGCAAGAAAGTTTGCTTTCGCATCCGGCGAGCTGGTCTACAACCTGCCGTGGATGCTGGTCAGCTCGTATCTGGCCTTCTTCATGACGGACGTCGCCCTCATCCCGGCGAGCGCCGTCTCCATCCTGTTCCTGATCTGCCGCATCTGGGACGCCATCAATGACCCAATGATCGGCTCTCTGGCCGACCGCACCAACACCAAGATGGGCCGCTATCGCCCGTGGATGCTCGGCGGCGCAATCGGCCTGATCCCGCTGGTCGTCCTGCTGTTCTGGGCACATCCGGACTGGAGCGTCGGCGCCCGTACTGCCTACGGCTGCATCCTCTACTTTGTTACCGTTGTCGCCTCCACCTCGTGGAACATCCCGTTCTCCGCGCTGAACGGCGTCATCTCCCCGTATCCGCGTGAGAGAGCCTCCTTCTCCAGCTATCGTATCTTCATCTCCTCGATCGCCTGCTCCGTTGCAACGGCGCTCTTCATCCCGTTCGTCACCAAGTTCTCCGGCGCCGAGGGCAACACCGTCCGCGGCTACCTGCTGGCAGCGCTCGTGATCTGCTGCATGGCGATCCCGTTCGTCTTCACGTCCATCCTTGGCACCAAGGAAGTCGTCAAGGCGCCTCCCCAGCAGAAGCAGAAGTTCCACGCCAAGGAGATGGCGGCCTGCTTCACTAAAAACCCGCCCCTGCTCATCGTGTGCTTTGCCTTCCTCGTCTACGGCTTCCTGAACTATGGCCGCATGACCGTCGGCATGTACTACTTCACCTACGTCTGGGGTGACGTCAGCCTGTTCACGCTGTACGCGACCGTCAACGGCCTGATCTGCGCCGTGGCTGCGTTCTTCAGCGCGGCTCTGGTCAAGCTCTGCCGCGGCAAGCGCGGCGCGCTGCTGCTCTCCTATGGCCTGAGCTTCATTCTGAACATCATCCTGTTCTTCCTCTCTCCGGAGAATGCTTCTTCCACGCTCGTGCTCGTGCTCCTGTTCGGCACCGGCATCTTCAACGGCTTCTGCACCGCGCTGCTCTACGGCATGATCGGCGACACCGTTGAATACGGCCAGTGGAAGACCGGCGTCCGCGCGGACGGCCTGTGCTCCTCCGGCACGAGCTTCATGCTGAAGCTCGGCGGCGCCATCGCCCCGACGATGCTGCTCGCCATGCTGGCTGCCAACGGCTATGCGGAAGGCGCTGCCACGCAGACCGCGGGCGCCCTGTCCACCATGAACGTCGTCATGAATCTGGTTCCCGCCATTCTCGCGGCCATCAGCTTCATCCTGTTCGTGTTCTACAAGCTCGACAACAAACTGCACGCCCAGATCATCCAGGATCTGAAGGATCGCGGACAGTACGTCGTCGAAGAATAATTCCATTTTTCTCTCTCTTTCCTATGGGGGAGCGCCGGGCCGGCGCT
>USDP01000009.1 GCA_900553545.1 uncultured Eubacteriales bacterium
CCGGCATACCCCGCGGTATGATGCGGGGCAAGTGTGCGCACTGGCTCGCAATGACACGTCTTTTTAGGGCCGCTGTGGCGGGGAGAAAAAACAGGACAGGGTCAACCCTGTCCTGTTTTTTGGGTTTTTACTTGTTGATGAGCTTGCTGAAGCGCATGAAGATGGCCGCAGCCTGTGCTCTGGTGGTCGTCCCCTTCGGGTTGAGGCGGTTGCCGCCCACACCGTCGAGGATGCCATTCTGCACGGCCCAGATCATCGCGTTGCGCGCCCAGGCGCTCACGTTCGCGCTGTCCGTGAAAGTCAACGTACCGTTGACGGCCGGGCTGCCGACGTAGCGATAGAGCATCGCGGCGAGCTGTTCGCGCGTCAGGGAACCCATCGGGTTCGTGCCGTCGGTGATGCCAAGGTTCATGGCCCACTTCTGGCCCACTTCGTACCACGTGGAGCTGCGGCGCGTGTCCTGACCGGCGATTCTCGCCAGCATGGTCCAGGTCTGCGCGCGCGTCGCCGCCGCGTTCGGGCCGAAGGTCGACTTCGTCGTGCCGTTCATCAGGCCGAGGCTGTACGCCCAGTCGATGGCCTCATGATACCAGCGGCTTGCGTCGAGGTCATAGAAGCTCTCACAGGCGCAGTTGGCATAGCCATTCGCGCAGGTATTGCCGCCGATGATGATGGGCAAAACCACATCGATGGCCGTCTGAGCCGGGTTGACCGTCAGCGTCCCCGCCACGAAATACAGGTCGTAGCACTCGCTCCAGTTCTTCCGTCCGCCCGTCTTGAACGTCGCATTCGGCGTCACGCGGAACGTGCCCGCGGTCTTGCCGTCCGTACCGGCGGAGGCCGTGAGGGTCTGGAACACTTCACTCACAGAGTCCTTCGGATTCAGACCCGAAGCCGTCGCCGAGAATCCCGGCAGCGGATCATTTGCAGTCATCGTCGCGCTGCTCGCGGTGATCGTGACCTGCCCCTTCGTGATCGTCAGTCTGTAGGTTCTTTCCGTCGCTTTGAACAAAGCATTCGGAGCGCTCGTCTCGCTGGCCGTCGCCGTGATGATGACACCCGCAGTCGTCGTCGGCTTCACAAACGTGACCTTGCCGGTGTTGTCAACCGTCGCAAATTCTGTATTGCTGCTGCTCCACGAAACAGTGCTGCCCTTCTCGCTGCCGGTGGTCGTCAGCTGCAAACCGCCCTGCGAATAGGAATACGTGCCCTCGCTGCCCTCAACGATTTGGAAATCCTTCTGCTCTGGCTTTTCTGTTACAACGAAATAAATTGTAAGTACCAAACGCGATTTGATGTTTTCGTTGTCCAGGCTATTCTCAAACGTTATGCGGAATTTCCGACCGACTTCCACCTGATTTGTGACCGTCGCCTTGAACAGAAGCTTCTTATCGCCCGTTACTTCGATTCTGGGATTTTCAATTCCGGCCATATTCCCGCCGTCCCCATAAATCTGATAGCCGATTTTGCCGATTTTCTCATTCTCCAGTGTGGCTACAAGTTCTTGCTCATGCAGCACAACATCCGTAAGGATCTCATACTCGACCGACTGTCCGCGTGTCACTTCAACAGTAGTTTTTTGGAGCTTATCAATTTCGGTGTAAACTCGTCCTTTATACTTGTCGATCTTGACCTTCACGTCTGCCGTACCGGTATAGTTGCCCTGTCCGGTGACAGTCATCGTGTACTCACCCGCATTGGTCTGCTTGACCTCGGCCGCCGTGAAGTCCGTCCCCAGCTTGAGCACCTTGTTCTCGCCATTGACCGTGATTTCGCTGTCCTTACCATCAAGAACGCTGCCGGTCAGCGTCTGCTCTGTGCCGTCATACACCGGATGATCCGACTTCTGCGTGAACATACCCTCGGTGATCATCTTCGGATCGATCTTCCACGTCACTGTCTTGGAACCACTCACCAGATCAGACGTCACTGTGATCGTATACGTCCCGGCGTCGGTCGCTTTTGTCGTGCCGCCAATGGTGCAGCGGCTCGTCAGATCCAGCGTATCGTTAGCTCGATTCGTGTACGTCACGCTGACCGTCGGCCCCTGCTCCATGCCGTTGTATGTGTACGTATCCTCTGTCAAAGTCACCGTCAGCAGGCTGGCATCGAGTTTGTTCACGGTGTAGTCGAACTCATATACTGTCGTTTCATCGACGCGATAGTTCTTACCGATGTCTTTCTTCGGCTTCGTCACATTCAGCATGTAGGGTCCCGGCGCCGGATACTGCGTACCATTCTGCCCCGTGACATACACCGTGTTGCTCGGGAAGCTCAAAGCACTCGCATCGACAAAGTCCGAAACCTTCCAAGCCACGTCCTCACCTATGACGAGGCTTTCCAGCACCCTCGAAATGCAACCTTTATCCGTATTCGTGCCAAACATCGATTGCGGCAGCCCGCTGTTTTTCACCTTCGTCAGCAGCTTCCGGTTGATTGTCCACTGAACGGATGTTGCCGGGAACTCGATTTCGTAGTTTGTGCCCGCGCTCAGGTTGTTGTTCACAACGTGATACGTGCCCGCATTGTAAACAGTCACGTCCGCGCCGCTCGTGGTCGTCAGCTTCATCGAGCCCGTGATCATCGGCGTTAAGCCAGACGGCAGGGCGCCATTTTTGCCCGCATAATCGAATTCCGTTGTCAGGGCGTTGGTGATCTTATCGTTCTCGCCATATTCAAACGTCTTTGCTTTCGGCGTTACGATGAGTTTGCGCGGGGTGATTGTGCCTTTAAGTTCGGAGAGGTCGGCGGTGTAGTTGGCGGCGGCATCGCCGGTCAGGCAGGTTGTTTTGTCTTCCGCCAGCACAATGTTGATTGCAGCTGCGCTCGCGTCTGCGCTCGCATATTGGAGGGCGTTCGGGTCGACGGTCAAATCGGCTGGATTCCCTTCAATCGTGAGCGTCACGCCCGCCGGGAGGACAAGGTTCTGCGTTCCATCGTATTCCTTCGTGATGGCTCCGTTGGCCGTGATTTTGACGGTCTTCGGGGTGATGGTGAAGGTCTTCTCGTCGACGGTGTACGTCTGCTTGTTTTCGTCCGTGTAGACGAGCTTCACCTTGTATGTACCGGCATTGGCCTTTGCATCCATGCCGACCGGCGCGCCGTCCTTCGTGACCTCAAGCGTGAGCTTATCCGAAGGAATTTCCGTGTTGTTCTCGCCCTCGGCGGTCTTGATGTAGACCTTGGCGCCGTCCTTCTTGGCAAGGATCGTGCTCCACGGCTGGCCGTTATATTCGGTGCTGAACGTGCCGTCCTCGTTGGCCGTTCTGTTCAGATAGTCGCTGAGCTCGTATCTTGTGGCATCGCTGCCCTCACCGTTTACAAACTCCACCGCCACAGCCGTGACCTTGACCGTCCAGTCCGTTCCGGCGACATTCTTCGCCGCCGGAGCGGTGATCGTAAACGTCTTGCCGACTGCATCCTTCGTCACAGTCACTTCGTAAATGCTGCCTGCCGTGAGCGATTTATCGCCAAACGTCATGCCGGTCGGAAGATCGCCCTTGACCAGCCAGCCCTTCGTCAGAGCTTTCGCAAAGCCGTTGCTTCTGCGGTACTGGTCATAGACTGCAAAATCAAGAACGTTTCTGGTCGTTCCCTCGCCCGCCGGTGCAACGACCGTCAGAGCCTCGGGATTATTTGTGGCATTGCTGCTCCATGAGCCAAGCGCACTGGATGTGTTTTCGTCTGTTCTGAGATAGACACCAAGGCTGCCGAGCTTGGGTTCATCCGTTGTAAAGGTATAATCCGGCACAGACTCGACCTTCGCAGGCTTTCCGTCCACCGTGACCGTGAGGCCAACATGTACGACCACAGAATCCGCCGCGTCCAAGTTCATCACCGTCGCAAGCTCTTTCGTGACCTGCAATCTGGCCGCGTTCGTTGTTCCATTGGGCACAATGAACTTCGACGAATTGTCGTTGATGTAGTCTGCCTGGCTTGTGCCCAGCTTGATAGATGTAATCTTCGCTACGACGTTCGCTCCGTCAGCCGGTGTTTTTCCGTACTGGTCGGTCACAGTTGCCGTGTAGGTGATCTCCGACGTCTGCCGCTGCTGCGACGTTCCGCCATGGGCATACGGCACAGGAAGCGTCTTTACGCTCTTATCTCCTGTATAGCCATAGGTCGTGATCTCTGCCGTCACCGTGGCGACATAGGTTTTCTCCGTGGCCTCTGCCATCGTAAAGTTTGCGATGGCCGTTTTGTTGTTATAGGTCGCTTCGATCTGATAATTGCCCGCTGTCAGGGCAAGGCTCTTCGCGCCCTCTTCGCCCGCCAGCGCATTCGTCAGCTTCAGCGTGACACGGTCTTCAGTGCCATTTTCAAACTTCGCATAATCTGCGGAGATCGGCGTTTTTGTCTCGCCGTCAACTTTATAGAGCTTGTAGTTCGCCGCCGCGACCGTCTGCATCACCGCGTCGTACTGATCCAGCACATACAGCGGCGCAAGCACCACTGACGCCTTGTCCCCGCCGATGCCGGGAAGCACGGTCGGGAGCGCGTTGTCCTTATACGAATCCGCGCGGATCTCGCCCTTGGCATAGCTATTGCTGTCGCTGTCATAAGACGCCAGAGCTATCGCGAACGGATTGCCCTTTTTCAGCGTGATCTTCGCGGGAAGCTCTTCCGTGCCGACCTTCAGAATGCCGGTCAGCTCCGTATTG
Source organism: uncultured Eubacteriales bacterium (assembly GCA_900553545.1). GTDB lineage: Bacteria > Bacillota > Clostridia > Oscillospirales > Oscillospiraceae > CAG-170. The sequence continues at coordinate 4,662 of USDP01000009.1, forward strand.
TCCGCCAGCGTGACCTTGATCTCGATCTCGACCGGCGCGGACTTGACCGCTTCACTCGTCACTTCGATCGTTTTGTTGGTGTTGTCGACCGTCACGCCCCCTACGCTCGGATCCACGGCACTGACGGTATAGCCCATCGGCGCGGTTGCACTCGTCATTTCCCCGCCGTTCTTGTCGAGGAATTTGTCCACGGCGAACTTGATCGTTGTTTCGCCGCTGCCGCCCGGGATGTCAAACGTGCCCTTCGCAGCGTCGCCGCTGAACGGATTGCCGCTCCCGTCCGTCAGGGAGAGGATGGCCTTGCGGGGTTGGGGATAGTTGCTCTTGATCTGGAAGGTGATCCATTCGCTCGTCTTTGTTACCCCGTTAATGGTGGCACTCGCACGAACTTTGCACCAGACATCTGCCTGCAGGTTTCTGCTGATCTGCACAGAGCCGGTTGATTCAGATACTGTAACGCTCTCAAAGGCATTGCCCGATGTGATCTCCTTGGTGCAGGCCGCATCCGAATAAAGCTTCAATTCCGTCGTTGCCTGCTCCATGGGCATACCATACTGGTCGTATGCCTTGGGATCCAGCGGCACAAACTTATTCGCGGTTGTGCCGCTATACGCCGGTGCTTCATACGGCCCCGCAAAATCCATGGAATAGCCGCCATTCTTTGTAAAGCCGGCCATCGTGAACGCCGAATCCTGCTTGCTGACAGTAAAGGGCAGCTCCACAGCGGGGTCAAACACGCTGCCATTCGCGGCCGTGACCGTCAGCTTGTATCCCTTGTCCTTCTCGGCTGTCGTCGCAAGGGAGAGCACATTGCCCTGCTTGAGGGAAACGCTCTTATCCCCATTCACCGTGACCGACAGGCTGGTCACATCAACAAGGCCCTCTTCTGTGACGAGCTTCACATACTTCGTGAGGTCATAATCGCCCGCGGCTTCGCCGCCGACCGCAAGACCCGCCTGTGTCGGGGCGGCGAAGGACGATTGGGTCAGAATGACGGTGGGGAGGGTGGCGTCGGCGGGGATAACAACGGCTGTGCCGGGGTTCAGAGTAGCATTTTCTTCCGTTTGGCTGACGCCCTCCGTTGTCACCGGATCTGCATATGCAAACAGGAAGTAGTCATCTTCCTTTTCCGGATGCGGATTTCTGCATATATTGATCTGGTAAGCACCCGGTGTCACATCTGCTTGTGCCTCTACTTTTATAAAGCACAGCGGTTTGGTAGATGTTTGAAAACCGCTGGTACTCGTCCACACAAGCAACGGATCCGCAGTGGGAGGTGCTGCGATGGGGTCTCCACCAACACTTCTACTGCTAAAAACAGTTTCTCTGGTGTCGTAATCGTAATCCCAGGCTCCACCACTATAGCTTTTCGGAATCCACGGATAAATGCCCTTCACTGCAACCTTGCTGTTCGTGCTGGTTGCAGAAATTGTAAGCGCATTGATCTTGTAGTCTCCCGCTACCTGTTCATAGACTGCGAGATATTCTGTTTGGCCTGCACGCAGCAGTTTATTTTCTACTGTCAATGTCAGGATCTTTTCCGGCGTTGTCGTTGTTGCGTCTGTCGCTCCAACGACCGCCGCAAACGACAGCAGCATCGCCAGCACGAGCAGCAGCGATGTCCCGCGTTTGATGATGTTTTTCATGCTTGTGTTCCTCCTCTACCCTTTCTTTCCAAGCGGGAAGTTATCTTTGTCTACCAGATACTTTAAGATTGCCAGCGAATCCATTGCGTTGATCGTACCATCACCGTTTGCGTCCGCAGCTGCCGGTACTTTCAGCGGGAAGCTGCTTTTGTCTGACAGATACTTTAAGATTGCCAACGAGTCCAGCGCGTTGATTGTCTTATCACCGTTTACGTTGCCGAGGGTGTAGATCAGCTTTACGGCGGCGACGTTCACGTCCGTCAGCGTCCCGTCCGAGTTCGCGCTGATGATGCGGACGACTGCGTTCGTGTAGTTCTGCGGATAGACGCTGAATCTGACCGAGCCGTTCGTCGCCGTGGCTTTTGCGACGCCCTGGTCGAGGTATTTGATGTTCTCGATGGTCGGCGCGATGGGCTTTGCCGCGGCCTCTGTGGTCTTGACCTCCTCCACGAGCTTGCCATCCTCGCTCCGCGTCTCCAGCAGGAAGACGACCGCCATGTCACCGTCTTTGAAGTTGGCGTTCGTATAGGTGACTTTCAGCTTTTCGCCTTCAAAGACGACGGTACAGCCGTCTACCAGCGATACGGCGCTGACGCTCTTGGTTGCGTTCGTTTCGCCTTTTTCATAGTCGATTTCTGTCGCCATGGCCGCTGCGCTCAGCGCAAGGGTCAGCGTTAAGATGAGCGCGAGGAGCCTGATCGTTCGTTTCATCTCGTCCTCTCCTTTATGTTGATTTTTATTCTCGCCATTTTTATTTTCCCTCTATGGAGAGAGGGGCTTTCCGCTGCGGCGGGGGGGGGGCGGTGCGGAGCAGAATTGGGGGCCTTAATCCCCTCAGACCTCGCTTCGCTCGGCCAGCTCCCCTTGATGCAATCAAGGGGCGCCTTTGGATCGCTGCGGCGGGTTATTGGGTGGGGAATTTTTCGAGATAGCGGGTGATCATGACGGCGATCTGGGCGCGGGTGGCCGGAGCCTTCGGCGCAAGGGTTGTTCCGGCGGCGAGACTGTCCGTGCCGCACCAGATCTCCTGATAGACCGCCCAATAGACCGCCGCGCGGGCATAGGACGGGACGTCGGCTGCGTCGGTGAATGTGCGGTCGTAGATGCCGGTGAGCATCTGCTCCGTGCCGCTCTCGCTGCCCGCCATGCGGTAGAGGATCGTCGCAAGCTGGGCGCGCGTCACGGAGCCGCCGGGGTTGAATTTTCCATTGCCGACGCCGTTGACCACGCCGTTTTGCTCGGCCCAGGCGATGGCGTCGCGGTAATAGTTGTGTGTCAGGTCGGTAAAGGTCGCGGCCTTCTCCACCTTGGGCGAACCCATCGCGCGATAGAGGATCGTGACGCACTCGCCGCGCGTCATTGCGTCGGCCGGGCGGTATTTGCCCTCGTAGCCGAGGATCAGGCCGAGGTCTGCGGCCTCTTCGATTGCGTCTTCGGCGAAGCTGCCGTCGGTATCGGTGAAGGTTTTATCGCCGGTCTCGCCGGATTTGTCCGGCTGCTGCGAAGTACTGCCGGAGGCGACCGTCACGTCGACTTCTTTTGCATCTGAGCTGGCGAAGACCGTATCGGTCAGGCGGAAGGACGGCTTTCCATCCGAGAGCGCCGTAAATTTCAGCACGCCCAGCGCGCCGTCTGCCTTGACGGGGCTGACGCTTGCGGCTGCGAGCACCGCGCCGTCTTCGCCGCTGGCGTTCGTCGCGCTCAGCGTCCCGCTCAGGATGGAGCCGGTGCTGCATTTGTCGCAGCGGAGCGATTTCTGGTCGTAGCTGACCGTGAACTGGATCGCGCTCAGGCCGGGGTTGTTCTCGATCACGACGCGAACCTCAAAGCTCTCTCCGGCCTTGACGGTCTCCGGTGTTTCGATGCGTACTGTGGGCGTGCCCGCCGCCCCCGCCGAAAGTGCAAGCGCCAGAACCAGCGCCAACGTCAGCAGGATCGACAAACCTCTGCGGATCATTTGTCGCATCCCTCCTTCAGGATAGAGTAAGCCTATTTTTATGATTTTAAGTATACGCAAGATCCGGCGGGAAGTCAATCCATCGGATGGAAATTTTACCGGACTGTAACATAGAAAGCCAGCACTCCCGCTTTTGGGAGTGCTGGCGAAATTCCGCGCGGCTGAGGGACATGTCAAAAAAGAGGTTGTTTATAATGAGAGGGTCTGTTTTGGGAATGTGCCGCCGGAAAGGGGGTAGTTACAATAAATTCCTCTTCGCCGAGAGATTTTGGTTCAAGGCAAGGTTCGGAGCCGCAGGAATACTTTGTGTATTTCAAGGCTCTGAACCGCCGTATTGGAGCAAAAGATCCGGCGAAGTCAGAGGCTTCTGGCGGCGCAGTAGGCCGTGTAGATCGCGGCATGGATCTTGTCGGCGCGGATCGCGTCGCCCACGCGGATAACCGGATAGGCCGTGTCCTGGAAGGCGTCTTCCGCGTTCGACCGCAGGCCGCCCGCGGAGATGTCGATGGCGTCGACGCCGTTGGCCTCGAGGAACTTCGCGATCTCAACTGCCTGTTCCATGTCCAGGCCGTCCTTCAGGAATTCGTCGGCGCTGAAGCGGACGAGGATCGGGAAGAACGGGCCGACCTCGGCGCGGTAGAGGGCAATCGTCTCGGTGAGGAAGCGGCAGCGGTTCTCGAGACAGCCGCCGTATTCATCGGTGCGCTTGTTGAACGCCGGGGAGCCTTTTGGCCCTCCGGCGTTGATTTTGGTCTGTACTATAACAATTTTGCGCTAATCCTGCAACAATCTTGCGCTCCCGGGCTGTTTCCGCGCCCCGGACGCGCCGCGGGCGGCAGGGTGCATTGATGTATGGAATGATAAACAACAGGCGCAGCCCGCGCAATCACCATCTTCCCTGTTTTCATAACGATGTTCGCATCAGAAGGAGGTCATGTATGAACCGCGAAATTGTCATCGATAAGAAAGCGAGCCGATCACGCTCGACGAGATGGTCTCGGCCTGCCACACGAGCAAGAGCGAATTCTGTCGTCTGTTTAAGGCGGCCATGCACCAGACGCCGTTTGACTTCCTCCTGCATTACCGCATCCAGAAGAGTCTCCCGCTCCTTTGCAGCACCGATCAGTCCGTCACGGAGATCGCGGGCTGCGTCGGGTTCAGCAGCTCTAGCTATTATTCCGAGGTGTTCCGGAAGTTTATGCAGTGCTCCCCCACCGAATACCGCAGAAATAACGCCGCGCAGCCGCAGGCTTGCCGCAGCAAAACCCGAAAGGCAACCCAGCAAAGCGGCTGCCTTTCGGGTTTTATATTCCCGCTGCGGCGGGGGGTGCGTTCAAAGGCTGGCGAAGACCGGCTCGATTGTATCGAGGTCGTAGGGTGTCGCCTGATAGACGAAATAGTTCAGCCAGTTCTGATAGAGCAGATTGGCGTGGCTGCGCCAGGTGACGCGCGGCGGCTGCGTGTCGTCGTCATCCGGGAAGTAATTCTCCGGCACATGGATCGGCAGACCTGCGTTCTTGTCGCGCAGATATTCCTTTTGCAGCGTCCCGGCGTCGTATTCCGAGTGGCCGGTAACGAAGATCTGCCGCCCGCCCTCGGTCGAGAGCGCGTAGATGCCCGCCTGCGGCGAGGACGCCAGGATCTTCAGCTTGCCGCACGATTCTACTTCTTCGCGGCGGATCGTGGTATGGCGCGAATGGGGCACCATAAACGTGTCGTCAAAGCCGCGCATGAGCATCGAGCTGCGCCGCTCGACCGTGTGCGGGAAGACGCCGAAGAGCTTCTCCGGCAGGTCGTATTTCCGGATGCCGTAATGGTAATAAAGCCCGGCCTGTGCGCCCCAGCAGATGTGGAACGTGGAATAGACGTGCGTTTTGCTCCATTCTAAAATCTCACACAGCTCCGGCCAGTATTCCACATCCTCAAACGGCATCTGCTCCACTGGCGCGCCGGTGACGACCATGCCGTCGAAATTGCGGCGGCGAACCTCGGAGAAGACCTGATAGAATTTGAAAAGATGCTCTTTCGCCGTGTTCTTCGACTCGTGGGACGACGTGTGCAGGAACTCCAGCTCCACCTGCAGCGGCGTATTGCCGAGCAGACGTGAGAGCTGCGTTTCCGTCTCGATCTTCGTCGGCATCAGGTTCAGCACCAGAATTTGCAGCGGCCGGATGTCCTGTGTCACGGCGCGCGTCTCGTCCATGACGAAGATATTTTCGCCCGCCAGCGTCTGGGCCGCCGGCAGGCCGTTCGGTATTTTGATCGGCATAGTGTCCTCCTCAGCCGCGCAGCGCCTGATCGAGGTCGGCGATCAGGTCGTCCGCATCTTCCAGCCCGCAGGAATAGCGCACCAGCTCTTCACTGACGCCCGCAGCGAGCAGCTCTTCCGCGTTCAGCTGACGGTGCGTCGTGGATGCCGGGTGCAGGCAGCACGTGCGCGCGTCGGCGACGTGCGTCTCGATGGCCGCGATCTTCAGGCGGCCCATGAAGTCCTCCGCCGCCGCGCGGCCGCCCTTCACGCCGAAGGACACGACGCCGCAGGAGCCGTTCGGCAGGTATTTCTGTCCGAGTTCATAGTATTTGTCGCCGGGCAGGCCGCAGTAGCGCACCCACGCGACCTGGTCATTCTGCTGCAAAAACTCTGCCACCTTTTGTGCAGTCTCACAGTGGCGCTTCATGCGCACATGCAGACTCTCGAGGCCGAGCGCGAGATAATAGGCGCTCTGCGGCGACTGCGCCGGACCCATGTCGCGCATGAGCTGCGCGGTGGCCTTTGTGATGTACGCGCCCGCGAGGCCGAAGCGCTCGGTGTAGGTGATGCCGTGGTAGCTCTCGTCCGGGGTGCAGAGTCCGGGGAATTTTTCAGCATGCGCCGTCCAGTCGAACTTGCCAGAGTCAACGATGCATCCGCCGAGCGCACCCGCGTGGCCGTCCATATACTTCGTCGTCGAGTGCGTCACGATGTCCGCGCCCCACTCGAACGGGCGGCAGTTGATGGGCGTGGCGAACGTATTATCCACGATCAGCGGCACGCCGTGCCGGTGCGCGGCGCCAGCGAATTTCTCGATGTCGAGCACGGTCAGCGCCGGGTTTGCGATCGTCTCGCCGAAGACGAGCTTCGTATTCGGGCGGAAGGCCGCGTCCAGCTCCTCCGGCGTGCTGTCCGGGTCGACAAACGTGACATCCACGCCCATGCGCTTCATCGTCACGGCGAAGAGGTTGTAGCTCCCGCCGTAGATGCTCGACGAGGAGACGATATGGTCGCCGCACGAGGCGATATTGAACACGGCGAAGAACGTCGCCGCCGAGCCGGAGGCTGTCAGCATGGCCGCCGTGCCTCCCTCGAGCGCGGCGATGCGCGCGGCAACATGGTCGTTCGTCGGGTTTTGCAGGCGGGAGTAGAAATAGCCGTCGGCCTCGAGGTCGAAGAGCTTTCCCATCGCGCTGCTGGTATCATATTTGAATGTGGTGCTCTGAATGATGGGGATTTGCCGCGGCTCGCCGTTCCCCGGCGTATAGCCCGCCTGTACGCACCGTGTTCCAATTCCTAGTTCTGCCATAACTTCTGCCTCCTGCCTGTGATCTATGGAATTCTGCGAGTTCGCCCCTGCGCGGGGCGTTTGGCCTATTTTACCGCAGATCTGCCGATCTGTCCAGTCCGGAACGCGGGATGACGTTTACAATCCGCGCTCCACATGATAAAATGTAGAAAAAACAGAAAACCACTCACAGGAGGAAGCATCATGCAGCACCGCTTTTTCGCCCTCATCTCTCGGATGCGCTACATCGGCCGCTGGGGTCTGATGCGCAACACGTTTGAAGAAAACATTCAGGAGCACAGCCACATGGTCGCCGTGCTGGCGCACGGGCTTGCGCTCATCCAGCGCGACATTCTGCACGAACCGGCAGACCCGGATCGCTGCGCGTCGGCGGCGCTGTTCCACGACGCATCGGAGATCCTGACCGGCGACCTGCCCACGCCCATCAAATATTACAACCCCGACATCAAGCACGCCTATAAGCAGATCGAGTCCGTGAGCTGCGAAAAGCTCCTCGGCCTGCTGCCCGAGGAGCTGCGCGAGAGCTATCGTCCGCTGCTGCACGAGTCCGATCCGGGTGTCGCGCGCATCGTCAAGGCGGCAGACAAGCTGTCCGCCTATATCAAGTGCGTGGAGGAGCTGAAGGCGGGCAACCGAGAGTTTGAAGCCGCCGCGCGCCAGACGCGCGAGGCCCTGACCGAGATGCACCTGCCGTGCCTTGACTATTTCATGGCGCATTTTCTGGATGCATTCCAACTCACGCTCGATGAGCTGGATTAGGAAGGGACGCGGAAGACTCCTATAAAATCCACGGGATTGCCACGCCAGTGACATCGGTCACCGGCTCGCAATGACACATCTATTTGGGATAGGTTGTCACTCCGGTGTGCGCACCGGCTCGCAATGACACATCCTTTTACAGAAAAAAATCGCGGCTCCGAAGAGCCGCGATTTTTGATTGCACATCTTACTTGATGTTGTCCTGCACGTTGAGGGTGGTGTTGGTGACGGCAGGCACGGTCGTGGTGTCGTTGGAGACAGTGACTTCACCAGCGAACATCTTGGCGACCAGCGCCTTGTAGTCTTCCTGCGTGAAGCTGTCGGACCACTGCGTGGACTCCATCGGGATCTGGACGTAGTTGGCTTCGGGGTCGTCGCCGGAGACGAGGCCGAGGGTCTCGATCTTGCCAACATAGTCAGCCCACTTGCCGTTGAGGACGATGTCGGTCAGGGCATCATAGGTGGCGGGGTACAGGCCCTTCATGGCGGAGGTGACGGTCAGTTCCTTGTACTCGTCGCCGCCGGCATAGTTGGCGATCACGCCAGCCTGATCGACGTCAACGCCGATGACCTTGGCGCCTTCGACCTTCTTGGCCGCGTCAACCGCGGAGGTGTAGATGCCGCCGCCGCAGGCGAAGACGACCTGCGTGCCGCCCTGGTACCAGACGTCCATAGCCGCGGTGATGTCGGGATCGCCGGAGAACATGTTGCCGTAGACATAGTTCAGCTCGACAGTCTTGTCAAGCTCCTTGGCAGCGGCGTCAACGCCCTGCACGAAGCCGTAGCCGTAACGGACGACAGCGGGGACAGCCATGCCGCCGAGGAAGCCGAGCTTCTCATAGCCCAGCTTGACAGCTGCGTAACCGGCCATGTAGCCGCAAAGCTCTTCCTGATAGATCGCGCAGTAGACATTGCTCATGTCAACGTAATCTTCGAGGTTCCAGTTGTCGGGGTCGTAGTCGTAGGTCTCGCCAGCAGCGGCAACACCGGCCTCGAGCAGATCGCCCTTGCCGACGTCGAGCGCGACGAACTTGACATCCTTGTATTCCGGAGCAGCCTCGACGATGGCACCGCCGAAGGCATAGCCCGGCATGACGATGACGTTGTAGCCTTCGTCAACAGCCTTTTCGATCATGGCAACACGGTCAGCCGTGTTGTCGCCGGCGGGCTTGAAGTAGTTGAAGGTGATGCCGTTGGCCTCGCAGAACGCCTTGCAGGCTTCGTACGTGGTCTGGTTGAAGGACTGGTCGGTGATGTCACCATAGTCGGTGATCATAGCGACGGCGTATTCGCCATCGGTCTCGACAGGCTCTGCGTCCGTGGTGGTGTCGGCGGGCTCGTCGGTCTTTTCGGTATCTTCGGTGGTGGTGTCGGCCGGGGTAGTGTCAGCCGGGGTCGTGTCTGCGGGCGTATCATCTGTGGCCTTGGATGCACAGGCAACCATGCTCAGGACCATGAGGACTGCCAGCAGCAGCGCAATGATCTTTTTCATTTTTGTTCCTCCAATTATTTTTTGTATGTCCTTGGCGGACATTGCAGCCTTTTGGGCTGCATGACCATTATGACACAGTCATGCAAAGAAATCAACCGTTTCGCGCGATCTTTGGCATAAATTCACAAGATTTTTTTACTTGGCTGACATATATTTAGCCGCGTTGAAGCCGTAGGGCAGGAGCTGTTCCAGCGGGACGGCCTCATAGCTGTCGTCGCCGCGGCCCATGTAGATCATAAAATCGGGCGCGCAGAATTCCTGCATGACCTGGCGGCAGACGCCGCAGGGCGGGAAGATGTCGGTGACGACACCGTCCTTGCCGCCGACGACGGCGATGGACTCGAATTCCGTCTCTCCGGCGGCGATGGCCGTGAAGAACGCAGTGCGCTCGGCGCAGTTGCTGGGTCCAAAGGCCGCGTTTTCGATGTTGCAGCCGAGGTAGACCTTGCCGCCCTTTGTCAGGAGCGCCGCGCCGACTTTATAGCCCGAATAGGGCACGTAGGCGCGCTGCATAGCGGTCTTGGCCAGTCTGACCAGCTCGGTGGGGTTCATAAAACCGTCTCCTTTCTGCAAAACTCAAACGATCTCGTGGGCAAAGCTCCGGCCCGGCGTCTCATACGGGACGTCCAGCAGCTCGGCGACCGTCGCCGCGATGTCGCAGAAGCCGGGGCGTGTGCCGAGGTTGACCGGCCTGACCTGTTTTCCGAGGGCGATCATCGGGATATATTCGCGCGTGTGGTCGGTGTGCTTGAGATAGGCGGGGTCACAGCCGTGGTCGGCAGTGATGATGACCATGTCGTCCTCACCGAGCTTGGCGAGGAAGTCCGGCAGCCACGCATCAAATTCATGCAGAGCACGGGCGTAGCCATCCGGGTCACGCCGGTGGCCGTAGAGCATATCGAAGTCGACGAGGTTCACGAAGCAGAGGCCGGTAAACTCCTTGTCCGCGTAGGCCATCGTCTTGGTGAGGCCATCGGTGTTGCCGGTCGTGTAGACGAACTCGGTCATGCCGTGCCCGGCGAAGATGTCGTGGATCTTGCCGACGGCGATCATGTCCTTCCCGGCGGCGATGATCGCGTCGAGGACGGTCTGGCGCGGCGGCTCGATGGAAAAATCGTGCCGTCTCGGTGTGCGGTGGAACGGCCACTCGCCCTCGAACGGGCGGGCGATGACGCGGCCGACGCCGTGCTCGCCGTTCAGGATCTTTCGGGCGATGCGGCAGTAGTCATAGAGCTGTTCGTCGGGCACGACGGACTCGTGCGCGGCGATCTGAAAGACGGAGTCCGCCGAGGTATAGACGATGAGGTCGCCGGTCTTCAGGTGCTCCTCACCGTAGTCCTTGATGACCTCGGTGCCGGAATAGGGCTTGTTGCAGAGGACGCCGCGGCCCGTCTGCTCACGGAACGGACGGAGCACGTCCTCGGGGAAGCCGTTCGGATACGTGGGCAGCGGGCGCTCTGAAACGATGCCCGCGATCTCCCAGTGGCCGATGGTGGTGTCCTTCCCGCGCGAACGCTCCTGCAGTCTGGCGAGGGCCGCCTTCGGCTGCGCGGCCTTCGGCAGGTAGTCCACACCGTCAAGATCACCGAGTCCGTAGGAGATCAGGTTCCGCATGTCAAACTCCGGCGAGGCCGCGCAGGCGCGCAGCGTATTCGAGCCGACGTCGCCGAATTCCGCAGCGTCCGGCTCTTCACCGATGCCGCAGGAATCCAGAACAATGAGGAAAATTCGCTTCATACGATCACTTTCTCCTTACTTTTCGAGCTTGATGGCCGTTTCCAGCGCGAGCTGCATCATTTGGGTGAAGCCGGTCTGGCGCTCCTCCGAGGTGGTGAATTCCTGCCGGACGAGCTGGTCGGAGACGGTGCAGATCGCGAGGGCACGCTTGCCCGCGCGGGCGGCGTTCATATAGAGGGCCGCGGCCTCCATCTCGACCGCAAGAACGCCCATCTTCGCCCAAGCGTTGTTGGCCTTCCAGCCATCGGGCATGTCGCCGTCGTCGCCGTAGAAGCGGTCGGAGGAAAGAAGGTTGCCAACGTGGTAAGGCAGCCCCAACTGCTCCGCCGTCTCAACGCAGGTGCGCAGCATGGTATAGTCCGCGATCGGCGCGAACGTGCCGGGCAGGTGATACTGCGTGGCCCAGGCGGAATCGGTGCAGGCGCCCTGTCCGACGACGATGTCGCGGATGTTGACCTGCGGCTGCAAGGCCCCGGTGGAGCCGATGCGCATGATGTTCTCCACGCCGAAGACCGTAAACAGCTCCCAGGAGTAGATGCCGATGGACGGCATGCCCATACCGGAGGCCATGACGGACACGCGCGCGCCCTTGTACGTGCCGGTATAACCCTGCACGCCGCGCACGTTATTCACGAGGACGGGGTTTTCCAGAAAGTTTTCCGCGATGAACTGCGAACGCAGCGGATCGCCGGGCATGAGAACGGTCTGGCCAAAGTCACCGGGGACGGCCTTGATGTGCGGAGTCGGATAATTTGCCATGAGGTCATTCTCCTTTATTTATATAATATGGTAGGCCAAAAGCGCGGCAGAAGTCTGCCGCGCTGATGCTGTTTATTTTTCTGCTTCGAGCTTTTTCACGATCTTGACGACGCGGCTCGTGCCGAGGCGGGACGCGCCCAGTTCGATGAACTTTTCCGCATCCTCCAGCGAGGAGATGCCGCCCGCGGCCTTGATTTTGACGCCGGGCTTGACGTGCTTGGCGAACAGCTCCACGTCGTGGAACGTGGCGCCCGCGGTCGAGAAGCCGGTGGACGTCTTGATATAGTCCGCGCCGGAGTCCGACACGATCTCGCACATTTTGATCTTCTCCTCGTCGGTCAGCAGACAGGTCTCGATGATGACCTTCAGCAGCCTGCCTTCGCAATGCTGCTTGACGGCCTTGATCTCCTCGAGCAGGTCGTCCCAGCGCTGATCCTTGACCCAGCCGATGTTGATGACCATGTCGATCTCTTCCGCGCCGTTATGGACGGCATCGGTCGCCTCGAAGCATTTGCTCGCGGTGGTCGAATAGCCGTTCGGGAAGCCGATGACCGTGCAGATGGTGAGCTTGCCATCCACATACTCCGCCGCCTGCTTGACGTAGGACGCCGGGATGCAGACCGACGCGGTATGATACTTCATGCCGTCGTCGCAGATCGCGCGAATTTCCTCCCACGTCGCAGTCTGTGCCAGCAGCGTATGATCGACCTTACTCAGAATCTCGTTCAGTTCCATGGAGCAGTTCCACCTTTCTATGTTCTCGAATATACTCCTGATAGCATTTATGACACATGGCGATATAGCTGTCGTTGCCGCCGAGGAAGACCTGGCTGCCCTCGGTGATGACGTAGCCGTCCGCGTCGATGCGGGCGTTGACGGTCGCCTTGCGGCCACAGTCGCAGATGGTCTTGATCTCGGTGATGGAGTCCGCCAGCTCGAACAGCCGCAGGCTGCCGGGGAACAGGCGCGTGCGGAAATCTGTCCGCAGGCCGAAGCAGAGCACGGGCAGATTTTCCCGGTCGACCAGCTCGCGCAGCTGATCGATCTGTTCGCCGGTCAAAAACTGGCACTCGTCCACGATGATGACGTCGACATCGGGCCGCGCGGCATAGAGCGCACGGATGTCTGTCGCCGGCGGGATGGCCTCGCACTCGCTGGTCAGGCCGATGCGGCTTTTGAGGATGAACTGTCCGTCGCGCTCGTCCGCCGAGGGCTTGATGAGCCAGACCTTCATGCCGCGTTCTTCATAATTATATTTGGTGATCAGCGCGGTCGCTGTTTTGCTGGAGCCCATCGCGCCGTATTTGAAATAGAGCTTGGCCATGCGTCGCCTCTTTCTCTCCGCAAGGGATCGTTCTGTACTTTATATTATACAGACTTTTCCCGGAAAATAAAGCGTTTTTTCGGAACGTGCAGAAAAAAGTCCACTTCTCAAAGACACGCGCCAGCCTTACTGATTCGGAAACTGGATCTGCTGCCGCACCGCTTCGGTCGCAAAAATGCGGCAGAGGGAATTCATTTCGATCTCTATCGTGCCCTCCCTCTCGCCGTATCGATATTTGTAGCCCGTACCGAAGTTCGATTGATCGTTTTCCGTGGGCTGCTCATAGCCCTGCACCGCGGATGTGATCTCCCGGTCATATGTGTCACCGGTGACATAGGTACCATTGTGACCGGTGTCCAGATACAGCACGCCGTCGACCATCACCATCGGGATCAAATCATATTGGACAGACTCTTCTTCCTGTTTGGCACAGCCAACGATGCCGAGCATGCAGATCACGCCCAGAAGGATAGCCACAATGGTTCTCGGGGCAAAGATCTTTTTCATTCATATCCCTCCTGAAATTTCATCCTGCGTTCAGCAGAACACCGTGTCCCAATTGTTCGTATAGAAAACCTCGCTGATCTCATCAGACGTGAAAACAGGCAGCATCTCCGAAAATCCATCGGCCAGCTCCTTCGATCGTTTCAGTTCCGAAAGCGGATACCAGAAAACATCCCCCTCGTCCGACGAGCGCAGCTCCCCGGAAAATCGGCTTGCTACATACAAAAAGACGATAAACCGTTTCCCGTCCTGCTCTTTCTGGAACTCCTTGATCCCGCAGAGCTTCGGGTTTTCGATCGTAAGGCCCGTTTCCTCCCGGATCTCGCGAAGCACGGACGGCGTGACAAATTCACCCTGTTCCACGTGTCCGCCGGGAAAATTCCATCCATGCCATGTGCGATCACCTTTCTTGTTCTGCACGAGCACATTTCCCTTCCCGTCGCAGACCATGCACATATTTGTAAGCTCGACTTCTTCCATTCTCGCCATCCGTGTGACCACCTATTTCTTTTCATGATTTTACCTTACTATATCATAAAAGGCGAAAAAAGAAAACAGCCCGCGATTGCAGGCTGCCGCGCGGCTCCGCCGCGTCGTCCAGCTTCGCAAGCGAAGCTGCTTGATCCAACGCGAAGGAGACTCTTTGTCCCCTTCACACTTCCCCAGCGGCTCAATAAGGCAAAAAGAAAGTAGCCCGCTTTTGCAGACTACCTTCAAGAATGTTGGCATTACCTATTTTCCCGGCCAGTCACCCGGCAAGTATTTTCGGCGGACATGAGCTTAACTTCTGTGTTCGGGATGGGAACAGGTGGACCCTCATGTCAATCAACACCAACTATGAGCTTGGAAAAGACAAAGACCTGCGAGATCGCAGGTCTTTGTGTTGGCACTATCTATTTTCCCGGCCAGTCACCCGGCAAGTATCGTCGACGAATACGAGCTTAACTTCTGTGTTCGGGATGGGAACAGGTGGACCCTCGTACCAATCAGCACCAACTATTTGGGATATACCCTGAAAACCGAACACCAATCAAACTCTGCGAATCATGGGAGGCAAATGAGCCTGCATTCTACCAATTTGTAGGTCAAGCCCTCGGCTTATTAGTATCAGTCAGCTACACGCCTTACAGCGCTTCCACCTCTGACCTATCAACGTCATAGTCTACGACGAGCCTTACTCCTTTTCAGGATGAGAGATCTTATCTTAGGGGGAGTTTCACGCTTAGATGCTTTCAGCGTTTATCTCGTCCCTACGTGGCTACCCAGCTATGCTCTTGGCAGAACAACTGGTGCACCAGAGGTACGTCCATCCCGGTCCTCTCGTACTAAGGACAGCT
>USDP01000010.1 GCA_900553545.1 uncultured Eubacteriales bacterium
AGCGATTCGACATACTTCGGCGAGAGATTTTTCGGCAAAACAAGGTGAAGCGGTGAAGGCGTACGGTCTGTACGCCAAGCCGGTTCTCAATGCACGGTATTTTCCGTCAGAATCGTCTCATATTTTGTCTCGCCCGAGAAATAGGCATCCATGATCGGGATACACACATTGGCGAGATTGCCGCCCTGCGCGCCCTTCTCGACGTAGACCGCGATGGCGATCTCCGGATCGTCCGCCGGGGCGTAGATCACGAAGGAGGCGTTGTCGGAGCCGCTGACAGATCCGTCGGACGTCACGCCCTGCCACTGGGCCGTGCCGGTCTTACAGGCGACCTCGATCGGATAATTGGCCAGATAGTTCTTGGCCGTGCCCACCTTGGCGGTCATGCGCATACCCTTGTCGATGCAGTCGAGCGCCTCGTCCGAGATGTCCAGCGTGCTGGCCACCTCCGGCTCGTGCTCCTTGATCAGCGACTGATAGTCCCACGACACGATGCGCGACAGGAACGTCGCGGAATAGCGCGTGCCCTTGTTTGCCAGCGCCTGCACATAGCAGACCATCTGCATCGGCGTGAAGCGGTTCAGGCTCTGCCCGATGACGGCCTGAAGCACGTCCGCGCCGTACCAGCCGGACTCGTCGCCGGCGTAGTTGGCTTTTTTCGTCTCGGCATTCGCGCGCTGGCCGGTGTACTCAAACAACTCGATGCCCGTGTGCTCGCCGAGGCCGAGGGCCTTCGCCACGATATCAAACGGATTCTCGCCCGTCTCACTGTAATAGGCGTTGTAGGTCAGGCGGCCCGCTTCATAGAAATAGTAGTTGCAGGACTCGGCCAGTGCCTCCTGCATATTGATGGTGCCGTGCGTCGCGTTCGAGCTTGTCCACACGTAGCACTTCGGCGTGAAGTTTTCCTTCGCGTAGTACATGTAGACGCCCTCGTCCGTGATCTCATAGTATTCACCGATGTGGCCCATGTCGATGGCCGCGATGGCCGTGACCATCTTGTAGATTGAGCCGGGGGCATATTCCGCGAGCAGCGCCCGGTCGTAGAGCGGCTTATAGGGGTCCTCGCTCAGCTCCTTGAAATCGCGGTTATAGGTGGAAAGATCATAAGTCGGATAGCTCGCGCAGGCGAGGATCTCGCCTGTCTTCACGGCCTGCACCACGACGGCCCCGCCCTCGGCGTCCTTGCCTTCGCTGTGCGCGCCGACGCCGTTTTCGCGGAGGTTCAAAATCAGGCTCTCCAGCGCATTCTCTGCCACGGCCTGGAGCGAGATGTCCAGCGTCGTCTCCACGTTGTTGCCCGGCTGCGGGACGCTGGTGTAGTATTCGTCGAGCTTTTCGCCCGTGGACGAGACGGTCGTATACTTCATGCCGCTCGTCCCGTGCAGATATTCCTCAAAGGCCAGCTCAATGCCCTCTTTGCCGACCTTTGCGTTCATCGCGTAGCCCTTGTCGCGGTATTCCGGCCAGTCCCCAGCCTCGATGCTGCCGATGGAACCGAGCAGATGCGCCGCGTACTTCGTGTTGTAGACGCGCACGGTGCTCGATTCGACAATCACGCCCGGAATGCTCAGCTCCATCACCGCCGCCAGATCCTCCGCACTGACGTCGGTCGCCAGCGTGTAGTTTTCCAGCCCCACGCCCTCGACGCTCCGCAGCTCCAGCTCATACCGGACGGAGATGACCTTATAGGCCTGCTCCTGCGTCCAGTCGCTGGGGATGTTATAATCCTCGCGCAGCTTTTTCATCAGCGTCGAGGCCGTCGTGTCGAGGTCATATTCCCGGTTGCGCAGGAATGCGCGGAAATAATCCTGCCATGTGGACGAGATGCCGTCCATCTGATAGGCATAAGGCCGCTCCATTGTTACCGGGAAATGGCTCTCATATTCGATGCCGCGCTGGTCGCAGAGGTCGAGCAGCTTCAGCAGGTTTTCGTTCGTCGCGCCCGTGTTGGTGAGGACGAAGTTGATGATCACGAGGTTATAGCTCGCGCGGTTCGAGACGAGGACGTTGCCGTTCCGGTCGAGGATGTTGCCGCGCGAGGCCTCCATCGTGGTGCGGTAGGTCATCGAGTCCGCGTCTGCGGTCACGAGTTCCGCCGTCTGTAATTTATAAAGCCGCAGCGCGAACACCGCCATCATCGCCACGATGAAGCAGATGAACACGATCATGCGGAAGCGCATTCTTCGCTGCATTTATGCCCCTGCCTTTCTGATCAACCAAGCGGCCAGATACACCGGCGGCGCCGCCAGCAGCGAAAGCCCGATCTGCCGCAGCACGGGCAGCAGGCCCGCGCCGAATCCCACATGGCCCAGAAATACCTGCACCAAAAACAACACGCCCTGACAGAAAATCAGACAGCCAAGGCTCATCAGCAGCGCCGAGAGCAGATTGCGCCGCAGATACCGGTCGCACACGTAGCCCACAACCGCGCCGCAGAGCGCCAACAGCACAATATGGATCGCGCCGCCCGCCGCCCCGGCCAGACACCAGAACAGCCCGGCCGCGAGACCGAAGATTGCTCCGGACTCGCCGCCGACGTGCATTGCGATACAGGCCGCCGTCACCGGGATCAGGCTCAGCTTCACACCGAACAGGCGCATCCGCCCGAACGTCACCGTCTGAAATACCGTCATGAACAGAAACAGCACCCCATATAAGGCCCACATCAGGGCGTTTTTGTATGTTTTTCTCATCGGAATACTCCTTCTGCCGGGTTTTGCTCCATCCAAAGGCTCCCTTGTGTAAAGGGAGCTGTCAGCCGCTAGGCTGACTGAGGGATTGTCAAGCGGATATCTTCTGTAACAATCCCTCCGTCATTTGCTGCGCAAATGCCACCTCCCTTTACACAAGGGAGGCTTTGTCCGCTGCGGCGGGGTCGGGCCGATGTCATCATCGACCCCTACAAGCGAAATATCTTACTGCGCCGGGTTATCCGCGGTATTTGCTCCGTCCGCCGCGGCCTCCGCATTTGCATCCACAGCTGTCTCTGCGTTCGCATCCGCATTGGTCTCGCCGTCGACGACGACAGTCTCATCCGCACGCTTCTCCGGCACGGTATAGCCGTAGTTCGTGATGATGAACACCTGCTCCAGCGTTCCGAGGTCGCACGACGGATCGAGCGTGGCATATTTCGCAACGCCCGTCTCATCGAGGCTCGCGTTCGTGATGTACCCGAGCAGCAGTCCGCGCGGATAGAGCGTCGAACCGGTCGTCACGACCTGATCCTGATTCTTGATGACCGCGTCGGTCAGCAGATAGTTCATGCGCAGGATGCTGGTGCCGTCCTGCAAAAACGTCCCCTGCACGACGCCGTTATAGCCCGACGACGCGATCGACGCGCTGATCTCCAGAGACGAGTCCATGATCGTCGTCACAGTCGCCCAGTTGAAGCCGACCTCCGTGATCAGGCCCACGACCTGCCCGTTTTCGGTGATCGCGCACATGCCCTCTTCGAGTCCATAGTTCGTACCCTTGCCGATGGTAAACGCGCTCTTATAGTCTGAAGAGTCCCACGACGTGATATACGACGCCACATAGCTGTAATCCTCATGGCTCTCGCTCAGCTGCAACAGCGCCTTGTATCGCTCGTTCTCGCGCTGCAATTCCTCCACGGTGCGGATGTCCTCCTCCATCGAGAGCACCTGGCTCTGCAGCGCCGCGTTTTCCGATTCCAGCTTCGCATACTGGAAAAGGTAGTTATAATACCGTTCAAACTGCCGGTCGATGGCCGCGACCGCCGAACGCACCGGGGACAGGATGCTCCCCGTGACGTTTTCAAAGAAGCTCGCCCCAGAGGAGAGGCCCAGAACCACCGCTGCGAGGATCGCCACGACCAGCGCCGCGATCAGGATGGTCTTCATCCGGCCGGACCAGAAATTTTTCTTCATCCCTCCGGCGCCTCCTTCTCCCGCAGAATGGACACGCCGCACTCCGCCAGCATCCGCGCCAGCGCGCAGAGCGGCAGACCCATCACCGAGAAATAATCGCCCTCGAGATGGTCGACGAAGATGGCCCCGTAGCCCTGAATGCCATAGGAGCCGGCCTTGTCCATCGGCTCGCCGGTCGCGATGTAGGCGCGGATCTCCGCGTCGGTCATCGGGCGGAAGTGGACGCGCGTCCGCACAACCTCCTGCCGGAGTTTCCCTTCGTGCCACACGTTCAGGCCCGTCATCACCTCATGCCCGCGCCCAGAGAGCGTCTTCAGCATGTGGAACGCCTCTTCCTCGTCATGCGGCTTGCCGAGCACCGCGCCGTCCACGACGACGATCGTGTCCGCCGCGACGACGATGTCCTCCGGTGCGGCGGTCTCCGCGATCTTCGCGGCCTTCAGCCCGCCCACGCGCGCGACCTCCCGCTCCGGCGGGAGCGTCTTGTCCATCGTCTCGTCGACATCGGCGGTGTGTATCGTAAATTCCAGCCCCAGCAGGCGCATCAGCTCCTGCCGCCGGGGCGATTTGGACGCTAAAATGATTGCCATGATGTTCTCCTTACTCCACACCACGTTGGTAGAGTCCTCGCGTATAGCTGCCCGGCTCGAACGTCCCGCCGCGCACCCAGTCCGCCAGCACCTTGTCCACCTCTCCGGCGTTCTCCGTCGTGAAGCTCAGCCGCAGCGCCCACAGGCCCATCCCACGGAACGCCGCCAGCTTGTCCAGCAGATAGAGCTTTTTCCCGTTCAGCAGCACGTTGCGGCAGCTGCCGCCGTCTTTCACGATCGGGAATTCCTCGCCCATCCGGTCGACGAGCTTCGTCACGCCCGCGTCGCAGGCGCACGTGCCTGTGCGGTTTTTGATCACGCAGTTTTCCATCAGCATCAGCGGCAGCCGCCCATAGACGAGCACCTCGCTCGGCACGGCCTTTGAAATGTCGCGGATCTGCGGCAGCGTCAGCTCAAACGACAGCAGCTGCGAATCCACGCCCTGTGCCCGCAGATACTGCATCGACCGCGAATTGTAGATGTTGAGGCCAAAATCGCCCCGCACGGCGAAGCCCGCCGCCTTCGCGATCTTCAGCTGGCCGAGATTGCCCACCAGAAGCTGCCGCACGCCGAGCGCGTAGACCTCGCGGAGCTGCGCCGCAAGCTGCCGGTCTTCTCCGCTCCACGTGACGCGCGGCAAAACTGCCGCCAGCTGCGTCTCCACGCCGAGCCGCCCCGGAAGATCCGGGTTTGCCAAAATCTCCGCCAGCGGCACATAGAGCACCGTCGGCCACAGGGCCAGCATCCGCGCCGTGATCTGCGACGCCGAGCGGACGCTCACCGTCAGCTGCGGTTCGCCCGTCATCCCGTCGTAGGGCGCGAGCGCGTTATAGGGGTGCAGCCGCGCGGGCTTCACGCGCCCACGCTGCGCCGTCAGCTGTGCGAGCACATCGCGCCGCATCGCGTTGATGGCCGAAGCGGGCAGCTGCACGTCTCCGCCGAGCGCCGTCTTCACCGACGCGCAGCGATATGGCGTTCCGCCGGTCTTGGCCAGGCGGCTCTCGAGATCCTCGCGCGTCAGCGCGTGATAGACCGCCGGCTCCGGCTCCGGCCCGACCGTCTTGCACACATTGCCGAGGTCGTCCTGCACGGCCAGCTGCGCGGGCCGCCCCGCTTGCAGCATCGCGTAAAAATACACAGGCACCAGCTGTGCCTCGCCGTTTTCGTATGTTGCCCGGGCCGCCGCGAAGAGTTCCTTCGCGTCCTCGCCCTCCTGCCGCGTGCCGAACATCTCGGGGCCCTTCTGCCCGAGATAATACCCTTGGGTGAAGCCTTGGCGCGAGAACACGCGCTCCAGCTCCTCCATGTCCGCCTGCGTCACGCGCTTGCCGTTCAGCGCCGCGCGGTATGCCTTCGTCACCACCGCGACATACTCCGGCCGCTTCATGCGGCCTTCGATCTTGAGGGACGCCACGCCCATCCGTTCGAGATCGCGCAGATATTCAATGAGACAGTTGTCCTTCAGGCTCAGCGGATACCGGTTCTGGTCGAACCGGCCATAGCCGTAAGGCAGGCGGCACGGCTGCGCGCACTGCCCCCGGTTGCCCGAACGGCGGCCGATCACCCCCGACAGATAGCACTGCCCGGAATAGCACATGCAGAGCGCGCCATGCACGAATACTTCAATTTCAATCGGGCTTCTGCGGCAGATGGCCGCGATCTCCTCGCGCGGCAGCTCCCGCGAGAGCACCACGCGGCTGCATCCCAGCTCCGCCGCCGCGATCACGCCCTCAAGCGAATGAATGGACATCTGCGTCGAGGCATGGACGGCCACGTTTGGCGCGATCTCGCGGCAGAGCTGCACCATCCCGATGTCCTGCACGATGAACGCATCCACGCCCAGCGTCGCCGCCAGCCGGATCACGTCCGCCGCGCGGGCCATCTCCCGGTCGGCCACGAGCGTGTTCAGCGTCAGATGCACGGCCACGCCGCGCACATGGCAGTAGACGATGGCCTCCTGCAATTCATCGGCGGAGAAATTCTTCGCGTTCATCCGCGCGTTGAACTGATCATATCCAAGATAGACCGCGTTGGCCCCGTTCTGTACGGCGGCGCGCAGCGCCTCCATCGACCCGGCGGGCGAGAGCAATTCGATCATAATATCGGTTCCTTTTCCGTATAGTCAAGCCATTCTGAAGAATGGCGTAAAAATCCGCATACCATTATAGCACAAACTGCGGAGCCAGAAAAGCCCCGCAGCCGCTTTTTTGTAAACTTTTTGTATCTTTTCCCCCGCCCCGTGCGCTGCTGATCGACCCCTCTTCGCAGAGGGGCCTTTGGACGGGGAATTACTTCCGCACAAACTTTCCGGTATACTTCTTTCTGCGCCGGGCGGCGGAATGGAGCGAGAGCAGGACAATGCCGCCGCCGAGGGCAAACGTGCCAAGGGCGACCGGGATCATCCACCAGGCGAAGACAAAATCGGGGTCGTCGACCTGATCGGCCCAGCTTTTCTCGTCCGCCTGTGCCGCTTCGGCGGCAAGGCGCGCGGCCTCGGCCTGCTCCGCGGCGAGACGTTTGGCTTCTGCTGCGGCCTTTTCCGCGTCAATGCGGGCCTGCGCCTCGGCACTGGCGGCCTGATCGGCCGCGAAGCGGGCGCGCTGCGCCTCAATGGCAGCAGCCCATGCGGCGTCTGCCGCGGCCTGGTTCTGGGCCTGGCGCTGGAGGCGCGTCTGCTCGAGGTTATAGTCGTAGGCGAGGTCGGCAGCCAGCGCGACGATCCGCTCGCCGACGCTCTGCGTGTAGACGGCGAGCAGGAACGGCTGCTCGGTGTAGAAGATGCCGGTGTCGTTCTCCGCGCCCTCGAAGGAGCCGTATTTGTGCGCGATGGTGACCTCGTCCGCAAGGTCGTGCAGGAAATAGGCGTCGCGCGGGAGGGACTGCTCCATATAGTCCAGCATCTCGGGGAACTCGTCCGCATGCGCGTAGAGGTATTTCAGCGCATCCATCATCATGCGGGTGCAGTAGTAATTGTCCTGATAGTATTTTGGGTCGATCTCGTCGTCGGTCATCGTGAAGTAGCGGCGCATCGTCTCCTTATACGTCCGGAAATCGCCGATGCGGTAGAGCATGGCGATAGACAGCTCGTTGTTGGACTCGACGAGGCTGAGATAGTGGCAGCGGTCGAGCGTCGCGCCGCCCTCGGTGAGGACGGTGTCGCCGGAGATGGCGCCTTCGTTTTGCAGCTCATAATAATAGAGGTTGAGCGGGAGCTTGAACGTACTGGCGGCGGTGAGCATCGCGGTCTCGTTCCAGTTGTATTCCTCGCCGGTGACGGTATTGTAATAGGAGACGGCGAAGTTCGTCTCGTCGAGGTGATATTCCGCGCGGAGCGCGTCGAAGCGGGCGGCAAGCGTATCCGGTTCATCCGCCGCAAGGACGGGCGCAGCGAGCAGCAACACAGCAAGCAGCGCGGAGATGAGCTTTTTCATGGAATTCCTCCTGATTTCGCGGTATTAAGGAGTATAGCGCAGAAACGGCGGAATTGCAAGCGCACCGATGGGCGCGGCGCGGCATATAGTGTTGATAGCAAAGAGAAACCGACTCAATGCAATAGGAGTGATGATATGAGTCCATGCAACAACTATACGACCACCGGCCAGAGCTGCGGCTGTGAGACGCCGCAGGCTCCGTGCCAGGGCGGATGCCCCGGCGCGGCCCCGTGCCCGCCGCCGCAGCCCTGCATCCCGATCTGCCCGTTCCCGCCATTCCCGCCCATGCCGCCGAGGCCGCGTCCGCCGCAGGTGGAGCCTGCGGACATCGACTGCGGCTGCGACTGCGCGGCAGGCATGTCCGCAATGCTCCAGCTGCTGTGCGATCCTCGGATCGCGCCGCTGGTGGACTATTCGCAGTTCGCCTTCTTCACGAGAAACTTCGTCCTCGGTACATCGCTGGACTGCCCGGCCACGTCGACGGCAGGGTATGACAACCTGACCGGCCCGCTGGCCGGCAGCTTTGAGCGCATCCGCAGCTGCTCGTGTGAGAATCTGGAGGTTTCGGGGCAGATCTACTACCCGATCCCGATCTGCACGGGCGGCACGGAGACGCCGTGCTGCGCAGAAGGCCCCGCGTTCGACGCGGGCGAAGTGCCGCTCTGCGCGCTGACGGCGGTGGCGTTCACGATCCCGGCGGCGGAGGGCGAGACGACGCCGACGGATTACGACCAGCTCAAGGGCCTGCTCTGGCAGGCGCTGCATCCGGGCCGTCCGGGCGCGTCGGGGAGCACGCCGCCGATGAAGCCCACGCCGTGCGACTGCGACGAGACCGTTGCAGGCCGGAAGACCGTGTCGCTGACGGCAGGTCCGCTCCTGGTCGGGAACGCGGCGGTGCTCGGCAGCGTCGGTAATGTGCTCGTGCTGGCCAACGACACCAGCCGCCGCATCTATTTCGTCTGCAAGGATCAGATCGGCTTTTTGAGCTGATCCGCCCGCTTCCCGGTTTTACGCCGCACCTTGTAGGGGCCGATGCCCTCATCGGCCCTGCGGGCGGGCGTTGCCCGCCCGCAAAGCCCCAAATAGAAGCGTCATTGCGAGCCTGTGACCGATGTCACTGGTGTGAGAATCCCGTGGATCTTTTCGGAGTGTTACGGGGAGCGACATTCTATTTTGGACTCCTATAAAATCTACGGGTTTGCCACACCAGTGTGCGCACTGGTTCGCAATGACACGTCTATTATAGAATCGGCAGCATTCCCCGTGGCGGGGCTTGACACGCAGGTCTGCTCCCTGTATACTGATTTGGATTGTGTGTAATTTTACGACAGAAAGTTCAGGGTGCAGGATATGGGAGAAAGAATTCCGGAAAACAAGATGGGGACGATGCCGGTCGGCAAGCTGCTGGCCGATATGGCGATCCCGATGATGATCTCGATGCTGGTGCAGGCGCTCTACAACGTGGTGGACAGCGTGTTCGTCTCGCGCATCAGTGAAAACGCATTGAATGCCGTGTCGCTGGCGTTCCCGCTGCAAAACCTGATGATCGCCTTTGGCTCCGGCACGGCAGTCGGCATGAACGCGCTGCTCTCGCGCTCGCTCGGAGCGAAGCAGCAGGAGCAGGTCGACCGCGCGGCCAATACGGGCATATTCCTGTTCGGCTGCACCTACGTGCTGTTCGCGCTGATCGGCGCGTTTTTGTCCCGTCCGTTCTTCCTCGCGCAGACACACGACGCGGAGATCGTGGGCTACGGCGTGGACTATGCGTCGATCTGCCTGATCTTCTCGTTCGGCATCTTTGCGCAGTTCTGCTTCGAGCGGCTGCTGCAATCCACAGGCCGGACAAAGCTCTCGATGATGACGCAGCTGATCGGCGCGGTCATCAACATCGTGCTCGATCCGATCCTGATTTTCGGCTGGTTCGGCCTGCCGCGGCTCGAGGTCAAAGGCGCCGCCATCGCGACCGTCGCCGGGCAGATCATCGCGGCCATCATCGGCCTGTTCGTCAACCTGAAGAAAAATCCCGAAATTCACATCCGCGCAAAGCTCGTCCGCTGGCACGGCGCGACGGCGGGCGAAATTTACCGCGTGGGCGTGCCGTCGATCATCATGGGTTCGATTGGCTCGGTCATGACGTTCGGCATGAACAAGATCCTCATCGCCTTCACCACGACGGCGACGGCGGTCTTCGGCGCGTATTTCAAATTGCAGAGTTTCATCTTCATGCCGGTCTTCGGCCTGAATAACGCGATGGTGCCGATCCTGTCCTATAACTACGGCGCGCGCAAGCCGGAGCGCGTGAAAAAGACGGTCAAGCTCAGCATCTTTACGGCCATCGGCATCATGATCCTGGGCTTTGCGGCCTTTGAACTGATCCCCGATGTGCTGCTGGAGCTGTTCGACGCATCGGAAACGATGCTCTCCATCGGCACGACGGCGCTGCGCATCATCGGCGCGCACTTTTTGATCGCGGGCATCAACGTCGTCGCCATGTCGGTCTATCAGGCCGTCGGCAACCCGCTCTATTCGCTGCTCAGCGCGGTGACGCGGCAGCTGGTGGTGCTGCTGCCAGCGGCGTGGCTGCTGGCGCGGACGGGGCGGCTGGAGCTGGTTTGGCTCGCGTTCCCGATCGCGGAGCTGGCCGCGCTTGCAATGAGCACCATTTTCCTGCGCAAGACGCTCCGCACGGCGGAGTGCCGCATGGCCGACGATGACTACGGCGAAGTTGTTTAGGGCGTAACCGAAAACTGTTCATACGCCCTGTCTGAACAGTTCTTTGCGGAACTGGTCAAAAACTTAACACAAATTAACGCCCTCATTTGCTAAGATACTCCCGAATCGTTGTCCGGAAGGGCAAGACCGGGAGGAGGCAAATCAAATGTTTTTGGTGAATCAGGCGATGGTCGACGTTCCCATCGGTACCGCCGCGCTGATCGTAGTCCTGGGTATGGCCGTTGTGTTTTTCGGCCTGATCCTGCTGATGTACGTGACGAAGATCACGGGTAAGATCATGCAGAGCCGTGAGAAGACGGCCGACGTACATACGGAAGCGCCTGCGGCAGTCCCCGCTCCGGCGAAGGCCGCGGCTCCGGGCAGCGCCGGCGAGATCAAGCTGCACGACGTACCGGATAAGACGGCGGCGATGCTCATGGCGATCGTGGCCGACAAGCTCGGCAAGCCGCTCAATGAGCTGCGCTTCATCTCGATCCGCGAGATCAAGGATTGACGCATAAAAGGCTCCGTTTCCAAATGGAAACGGAGCCTTTTTGTTTCACACCGCCGCAGCATTTGTAGGGGCCGATGCCTCGAAATCCCCATTGCAAATCTCCCAAAATTTGATATAATAAAACAAAAACCCGAAAAGGTCTTTTGCCATGAAAAAACGAACAATAACTCTGATTGTGCTTCTCGCGATTCTCGTCATCCTGGCTGCGCTGGTCTGCATCGGTCTCGTCAAATCCGCTGAGGCACACGACGCGGTCTACGCCGATTACGACGCCGCCGTCTCCGCCGTCGAGGGCGCCGCGCTCGCCGTCATCGAAAACGGCTCCACCGTCGGCACGTACTCCCTCGCCGATCTCGGCGTCCGCGACGCCACGCTCGCCGCCGCCTCCGCGCCCTATTCCGCCGTCGACCGCATGGACGCCGACGCCTTCGCCCGCTGCTCCATCAAGACCCGCCTCGAATATCTCCGCGCCGCCCGCCCCGAACCGCAGCCGGTGGAGATCGTCGCCGACGGGCTCGACGCAAGCGAAGTCCTGTCCGACCTGCACGCCAAGCGCCGCACCCCCTCCACCGACGCGCACGTCGAATTCAAGGACGGAGCATACCAGATCGTCCCGGAGACACAGGGAAGCGAAATTGACGACGAGGCGGTCACCGCCGCGCTCCTTGCCACCCTGTCAGCGGAAGCCCTGCCGGATCTGCGCGGAACTTCAGCCGAACCGCAGACGGCAGCGCTCGTCATCGATGAAACATTATACATAAAGCCCGAAATTACGATGGATACCGTTGAATATGACCCGCCCGCGCTCCTCGCCGCCGATCTCTCCGGCCAGACGCTCGACGTCCACATCGGCGAACAGGCCCGCGGCCTCTCGGAAACCGCACTTTCTCAGCTGCTTTCCGCCTCGGCGGACGGAAAACTGTCCGTTGATTCGGACGCTTTGAATGCCATCATCGATAAATGGGCAGAAGATTGTGACCAGCACTATGTGGACTATATTTTCTCCGCTTATTCCGGCAAAAAAGTTCCAATTTCCTTCCTGAAGGTCGATTACACCGTCGACCGCCCTGCCCTGCTTGAGGCTCTCTCCGCCCAGCTCCTTGCGCTCGACTTCTCCGACCTCAATTCTCCGATCAACTGTACCAGAAATGGCGAAGAATTCTCCATTTCCGGCACTTATGTCGAGGTAGATATTGACAATCAGACCATGACCATGTACAAGGATTCCAAGTGCATCGTCCACACCAGCGTCGTCACCGGCACCCTCGACGGTCATCAAACCCCCACGGGCTTCTATCATGTTGAAAATAAGGACACGGATTGCTGGCTGTCCGGCCCGGATTATCTCGTGTTTGTAAAGTACTGGGTCGGAATTTATGGCCCATACGGACTCCACGACTCCTCCTGGCGTGAAAACTACGGCTCTGACTACTATGTGAACGGCGGCTCCCACGGCTGCGTAAACACGCCGGAATCCGCCATGAAGACAATATTTGACAACATCAATGTTGGAGATCCGGTGCTGGTCTTCGGCAAGAATCAATGGTACGATACCTCGAAAAATTAAGAAAAGCCCGTGAAATTTGATTTCACGGGCTTTTCCATACATTCTGTCTGCTGTATATTGTAATTTTCTCGCCGGTCATCGGATGGCGAAATTCCAGTCTTTTTGCGCACAGCTCCTGACTGAATAATTCGTTTTCCTTTGAAAACGCTTCCGATTCTTCGGACTGGTATTGCGGATCGCCCAAAATCGGAAAACCGGCATACTTACAGTGTACGCGCAGCTGGTGCGTTCTCCCGGTGACCGGCTTCAATTCCAGCACTGAAACGTCCTGAAAGCGTGCTAAAACAGCAAATAATGTTCTGCATTTCTTCCCGTTTGGTGCGACAGTCCGGAGAAGGCTTCTTCCCGGCAGCTTCAGGATCGGCAGGTCGATCAGCCCGAAATCTGCCATTTTTGTGCCGTAGACGCTGGCATGATAGGTCTTTGAAATTTGATGTTTCTTCTGCATTTCGCAGAATTTTTCGTGGATATAGGCATTTTTTGCGAACAAAACGACGCCAAATGTGTCGCGATCCAGCCGCGTCACCGGGTGGACACCGCAGGCCTGTCCGGCGCGCTGATAGTAGCCGAGCACAGCATTGGCCAGTGTGCCGGAGTTCCGCCTCGGCGACGGATGGACAAGCATCCCGCGCGGTTTGTCGACGGCGAGGCAGCAATCGTCCTCGTAGAGAATGTTGAGGGGGACGTCCTCGCCCTCGTAGCCCACGACGGTCTCGGAGAGGTCGACCGTGACGCGGTCGCCGGGACGGACGCGCGCGTTGGTATGGACGGGGACACCATTGAGCAGGAGCGCATCCTGCCATTTCAGGCGCTTGACCAGGCCGGAGGAGAGCGCAAGCTCGCGCCGGAGAATTGAGAGCAGGGGCGCTTCGCGCGTACAGAGATAGGATAAAATCATTGCATTTTCCTCCGTTTCGGAGGGATTATAGCATGATTTCAGGAATTTTGCAAGCCCGAATGATCCCAGAGCTGGCGGAAGAGGACGGCGCAGATTGGAAAGAGGATCATGCCGGGGACGCCGATCGTTTTATAGCCGGCGTAGAGCGCAAGCAGCGTGAAAATCGGGGCGAGGCCAATCTGCTGGCCGACGAGACGCGGCTCGAGCGTCTGGCGCGTGAGGGCCGCGACGGCATAGAGGATCAGGAAACCGACGCCGCAGGCGGTATTGCCGTGCAGAAATTCGAGCAGCGCCCACGGAATGAGAACTGTGCCTGTGCCGAAGACGGGGAGCGCGTCGATGAGCGTGGTCAGGAGGGCGAAAAGGAGCGGATATTCCGTGCGGAGCAGGAGAAAACCAGCCGTCAGGATCAGGAAAGTGACGCCCATGAGCTTGAGCTGCGCGAGCAGCCAGCCGCCGAGGGCGGCGCGGATGTGACCAAGGGCGGAGGCAAGCTTGCCGCGGGCAAGCTGCGGGAGATGCGCGGCAAAGGAGCGGCGCAGCTGCGGCAGCTGCGCGGCAAGCATGAAACTCGACACGATGGCGGCGACGGCGAAGAGCACGACGCCCGGCAGATGGGACAGGAAGCTGGACGCCTGATGGAACAGCCACTCATAGGCCCGCGCGCCGAAGGCGCCGCTGGACTGGAAGAACTGATCCAGACTGGCGCGGAGTCCTGTACCGAGTCCGTCCGGCAGACGTCCGGCCAGCGCGTAGAGGCGGAGCTTGATCGAGGCCAATGGCACGGAGATCGAGGAAAGCAGCGACGGGATCTCGCGCAGGAAGTCGCTCAGCTCTCCAAAGAGCCAAGGAAGAACAGGGCGGAGCCGAGGAGCGCAAAGAGCAGGAGTGTGCAGAAAAAGGCGGCCAGCGTGCGGGGCGCGTGCAGCCGGTTCGTGCAGAGGGCGATGGGCCGCTGGGCCAGAAGGGCAACCAGAAGTCCGATCAGAAACGGCAGCAGCACCGGCAGCAGAAAGCGCACGAACAGAAAGACACCGAGCGCGGCGGCGAGGATGCGCAGGCAGGCGGTCCAAAAGGCTCTTGACGGCATGAGACGGCTCCTTTCAATCAGATTTTCTGCGGGGAAAAATCCTGTCGGGCGGCGGGAAGAGAAAAAAATAGTGCTTGCAATTTGGGGAAATATCGTGTATAGTGGACGCGATAAAGGGACAAATGACTGTGTGTCAAAGACAGACGGAGGACAGACAGATGGAAAAAACACCACAATATTATATTGTTGAGGCGGCGGCGCTGCCGGAAATTTTCCGGAAGGTGGCTGAGGCGAAGCGGATGCTGGAAACCGGTGAGACCGACAAGGTCAATGAGGCGGCCAAGGCCGTCGGGATCAGCAGAAGCGCATTTTATAAGTACCGCGACACGATCGCGCCGTTCCAGAACATGATGGCGGGGCGGATCATCACATTTCAGCTGATGCTGAAGCACAAGGCCGGTATTTTATCGGAGATACTTTCTATTTTTGCCAATTTCGGGGCAAATATACTGACCATCAACCAGGCCATTCCGTCCGGCGGACGGGCAATGGTGACGGTCTCGGCAGAGACCGGCAATCTGGGCTGTTCGCTGGAGGAGTTCACGCGGCGGCTCGGCGAGAGCACCGGCGTGGTAAAGGCCGAAGTGGTAGCGGGGTGACGAAGTATGATGCACGGATTTGAATTTTACACACCGACGCGCGTGATTTTCGGCGCGGGAAGTTTGGAGAAGCTGCCGGAGGCGGTGGGCCGCTGCGGCGCGAAGCGCGTGTTCGTCATCTACGGCGGGCAGAGCGCAAAAAAGAGCGGAACGCTTGACCGCGTGGAGGCCCTGCTGACCGGGGCCGGGATCGCATTTGCGGTGATCGGCGGCGTGAAGCCGAATCCCCGGCTGGGGCTGGCGCGCGAGGCCATCCGGGAGGCGATTGCGTTTGGCGCAGATCTGATTTTGGCGGTCGGCGGCGGGAGCGTCATCGACACGGCGAAGGCCACGGCGCACGGCACGGCGAACCCGGAGGCGGATATCTGGGACATCTGGATGGGCAAGGTGAAGCTTGAAAAGTCGCTGCCGGTGGGCGTGGTATTGACGATCCCGGCGGCAGGCAGCGAGATGAGCGACTCGGCGGTTCTGACCGACGAGGCCGCGCTGGCCAAGCGTGGATTGAACACCGATCTGAACCGACCGGCGTTTGCGTTGATGGACCCGGCGCTGGCGGCGACGCTGCCGGCGCGGCAGGCGGCCTGCGGCGTGACGGACATTATGATGCACACGCTGGAGCGGTATGTAAACCCGCTGGAGAACGACATGACGGACGAGATCGCCGAGGCGCTGCTGCGCGTGGTGATCCGGCACGGCGAGGCCGTGGTGAAAAACCCCGGAGACATCGACGCGATGAGCGAGATCATGTGGGCGGGCAGCCTGTCGCACAACAACCTGACGGGCCTTGGCGGAAAGAAGGATTTCTCCGTCCATCAGTTTGGCCAGGCCATCGGCGAAAAATTTGACATCTACCACGGCGAGACGCTCTCGGCCATGTGGGCCAGCTACGCGCGCTATGTCGCGCCGACGAACTTCGCCCGCTTTGCGCGGTATGCGCGGAACGTCTGGGGCGTTGAGGAAGCGGACGACGAGAAGGCCGCGATGGCCGGGATCGACGCGACGGAATCATACTTCAAGCGGCTGGGGATGCCGGTGCGGATCGCGGAGCTGTCCTGCGGGGTACAGGACGAGGCCGGATTGTACGATCTTGCGCTGCGGTGCAGCCGGAACCGTGGACGGACGATTGGCTCGTTCCGGGTATTGGACTTTGAAGACATGCTGAACGTCTATCAAATGGCGAACAAGTGAGGACAAAACGATGAAACAGATCGCAATCCTCGGCCCCGGCACCGTTGGCGGCGGCGTGGCAGAGATCTTGATGAAAAACGCGGACACGGTCGCGGCAAGCGCGGGCGAAGAGATCGGCCTGAAGTACGCCGTGGCACGGCGCGAAATGCCGGACTGCCCGTGCGCGGACAAGATCGTGCAGGACTTTGACGTGGTCGAGCGTGACCCGGAGGTCTGGCTGGTCGTGGAGACGATCGGCGGGTGCGGCGCAGCGCTGGACATGGTGCGGCGGTCGCTCCAGGCCGGGAAGCACGTGGTCACGGCGAACAAGCAGCTGATCGCAGAGCACGGCGTGGAGCTGTTCCAGCTGGCGCGGGAAAACCGCGTGAATCTGCTGTTCGAGGCTTCGGTCGGCGGGGGCATCCCGGTGCTGAACCCGATGACGCGCTGCCTCGGCGCGAACCACATCACGGCGGTGAGCGGCATTCTAAACGGGACGACGAACTACATCCTGACGCAGATGCTGGAAAACGGCGAGAGCTATGACGCGGCGCTCCGCGCGGCGCAGGAGAAGGGCTACGCCGAGGCCGATCCGACGGCGGACGTCGAGGGCATCGACGCGGCGCGCAAAACGTGCATCCTCGCGGGGCTGGCATTCGGGAAGAATGTTGACCCGGCGGACATCCACGTCGAGGGCATCACGAAGGTGACGGCGGCGGATGCGGCGTTCGCGGCGGCGGGCGGCATGAAGATCAAGCTGCTGGGCCGCGCGATGCGGCAGGACGAGAAGCTCTATTGCTTTGTCAGCCCGCACTTTGTGCCTGCGGGGAAGATCCTCGCGGCAGCAGGCGGCGTCGGCAATGCGGTCGCCGTGGTGGGCGACATGGTCGGCGAAGTGACGTTCTGCGGGCCCGGCGCGGGCCGGTATCCGACGGCGAGCGCCGTCGTGGCTGACATCATCGACATTGCGCGGCATCCCGGACGCGAACAGCCGGCGGGCTGGGCCGCAACGGACGAAAAGCCGGTCTGCTATCACGACTTCTCCGCGCGCTGGTACGTGCGGACGAAGGAAGCAAAGGCGGACGTGGAGGCGAAGCTCGGTGCGGTCGCGTGGCTCCCGGAGCAGGGAGACTGCCACGGCGGCGTGACCGGCGTGCTGCCCCGGCGGGCACTGAAAGACAGCGGCCTCGCGCTGAGCGCATCGTGGCCGATCCTGGATTGAAAACACAGTGCTGAAATGGCACTGAGCGGAGGAATACTATGGCATTGATCGTACAGAAATTCGGCGGCAGCTCGGTTGCGGACGCGGAGCGTATTTTCCGCGTGGCCGGGCGGATCACAAAGACCTATGCCGCGGGCAACGATGTGGTCGTGGTGCTCTCGGCGCAGGGCGACACGACGGACGATCTGATCGCAAAGGCGGAGGAGATCAACCCCAACGCCTCGCGGCGCGAGATGGATATGCTGCTGGCCTGTGGCGAACAGCAGTCGATCGCGCTGATGGCGATGGCGATCGAGAAGATGGGCTATCCGGTGGTGTCGCTGTGCGGATGGCAGGTCGGGATCACGACGAACTCGAACCACTCGGACGCGCGCATCCGGCGTGTGGACTGCGACCGCGTGCGGCAGGAGCTGGATCGGAAGCGGATCGTGCTGGTGGCTGGCTTCCAGGGCGTTGACCGGAGCGGCGACGTGACGACGCTGGGCCGCGGCGGCTCGGACACGACGGCAGTCGCGATGGCGGTGGCTCTGCAGGCCGATCTGTGCCAGATCTTCACGGACGTCGACGGTGTGTACACGAGCGACCCGCGCGTGGTGCCGGAGGCGAAGAAGCTCGACGAGATCACGTACAACGAGATGCTGGAACTGGCATCGCTGGGCGCGCAGGTGCTCCACAACCGGTCGGTCGAGCTGGCAAAGAGCTATAACATTCAACTGGAGGTGCTGTCCAGCTTTGTGGAGGCGCCGGGCACGATTGTGAAGGAGGTCGTCAAGAAAGTGGAGAAAACATATATCACGGGCGTGGCCCAGGACAAGAAAATCGCGCGGATCGCGCTTGTCGGCATGGCGGACGAGCCGGGCGTTGCCTATAAGCTGTTCAATCTGCTGGCGAAGGAGAAGGTCAACGTCGACATGATCCTGCAATCGCTCGGGCACGACGAGGAGAAGGACATCGTCTTCACGCTGGCGGACAAGGACGTGGTGCGGTGCGCAAGTCTGCTCGACGAGAACAAGGATTCGCTGCATTTTGACCACATGGACATCGACACGAGCGTATCGAAGGTGTCGATCGTGGGCGCGGGCATGCTCGGCAATCCGGGCGTGGCGGCCAAGGCGTTTGAGGCGCTCTATCAGGAGCACATCAACATCCACATGATCTCGACGAGCGAGATCAAGCTGTCGGTGCTGATCGACAAGGCGGATTCCGACCGGGCGGTGCGCGTGATCCACAACCAGTTCTTCCAATAAGCGGCGAACAAACCGAATATCTGAAAACCCTCCTGTCATAGTGTATGACGGGAGGGTTTGTTTATGAAAAAGCGGTTTTGGTTGGCGTTTGGGATCGCGGTTTTGGCGGGGACGGGGCTGCATTTTCTGTATGATGTGTGCCCCGCGCCGCTGGTGGGGCTGTTCGCGCCGGTGAACGAGAGCGTTTGGGAGCATCTGAAGCTGTTCTTCTGGCCGACGCTGGCGGCGGCGTTCGTCCTGACGCGGAAAAACGAGGACGGGCAGCGGGCGTGGAGCGGATGGCTGCTGGCGGGGCTGGTGATGCCGGTACTCTGCATGGGGGTATATTACATGCGTCGTGCGGGTTCGGCGTGGAGGCGCTGTGGGTGGACATTGCGCTCTACGTGCTGGTGATGGCAGCGGGATTTTGGATCGCGTATTGGCAGACCGCGACGGGGCATGGTGCGTGGTGCGCCGGGGTGCTGGTGATTGCGGTAGGACTTTACGGGGCGGCGCTGATTTTGTTTACGCTTGCGCCGCCGGAACTGCCGGTG
>USDP01000011.1 GCA_900553545.1 uncultured Eubacteriales bacterium
AGGCCGTGGTATGGCGAACCTATCTGCTGGGGATTCCTGCCGGGCAGGAAACGCTGGGGTGTGCGTAGAATCCGAAACGTAAAAAACAACGGGGAGCGCACAATACAGACGGCGGTTCGGCGAACGGGAAATTGCGATACGGATGGAAAGATGGAAAAATGAATCTATCAGGCGTTCATGCCCTTCACGGTCATGGCGACCATGGCAGCAAGATAAAGCGCAGTGCAGGCAGCAAGCGCAGTGACCATCATAGCAGATCTCCTTTGCGGCGCATCCTTCATTGGGACGCGGTTTGGTTTCTTTGTGTCTTTAGTATAGCGCATCCAGCGAAAAAATCAACCACTATTGCTCAAAAAGCGAAACTGTATATTGTTAGTTTTGCACAAAATCATGAAATGCAGGAATGAAATCCTGCATTTCATCCTGCAAAATCCGTTTGCAGCCTGATGACGAAATTCCTGCAAAACGGGTGCATTTCCGCGCCAGGTGGCAGAAATTTTGCAGTGCTGCCTCATTCGCACTGCAAGCGCCTGAAATATTGCCGCAGAGCATCCTGCATTTTCACGTCTTTTCGCCGCAAAAATGCGCCGCCCGGACGCAAAATACGCGCCGGGCGGGGGGAATTGCAGGATAAAATTTGTGAAAACAGGACGGAATTATGATGTTATACGACGGTGTCGTATTCACCCGCGCCGCCGTCTGCAAAGTAGCGGTGCAGGTCGAAGGGCGAAAACACGCCGCGGTCGGTAACGATGCCGGAGATGAGGTGCGGCGGCGTCATATCGAACGCCGGATAGTAGCCCTTCACGCCCTCGGCAGCAGTGCGGACGCCCATGGCCTGGAGTGTGAATTCCGGATCGCGCATTTCAATGTGGACGGTGTCCTTCGTCGGGTGGCCGACGTCGGGCGCACCGGTAACGAACGCCGGGATGCCGAAATGGTTCGCACAGATGGCGATTTGCAGCGTGCCGACCTTGTTGACCACATAACCGTCGAGGCAGATCGCGTCCGCCGCACAGGTGAACAGGTCGACACCCTCGCGCTCCATGACGAACGCGGGCATGTTGTCGGTGATGACGGTCACGTCGAAGCCCATGTCGCGGCAGACCGTCGCGGTCAGGCGCGCGCCCTGAAAATAGGGCCGCGTCTCCGGGCAGAAGAGGCGGATGTCCTTGCCCGCAAGCTTTGCCTCCTTCAGCATCATACCGACGATGGTCTCGCCGAAGCACTGAGTCATGACCGTCCCGTGCGCCGGGAAGAGGTCGACGAGGTATTTTGCAACCTGATTGATCTTGCCGTAGCGGCGGTTATTGGTGCGGATCACGTGCTCGCGGATCGCAAGATCCACGTCCGCCCGCCCTTCGGCCAGCGCAGCCTCTGCTGCGTTCAGGCACCCGTCGCAGATGAGGGCCATGCGCGAACGGGTCGTTGGGCGGGCGTCTGCGATCGTCTCGGCGGCCTGATGCAGATATGCCATTTGCTCTGCCGCAGTTTTCCCGCGGCACTCCCACGCGGCGAGGGCCATGCCCATGCCAGCCGCCGTATACGGCCCGGCAGACTGCGTGACCATGTCGCGGATGGCCTGCATCACGGCCACATGATCGCGGCAGGTGACGTATTCGACCTTCGTGGGGTAGACGCGGCGGTCGAGAATATGGACGGCCCCGTCCTCGTACCACGCGACGTGCTCGTATTGCAGCATGTACGCCAATCCGGCGTCGGCTCTTGCTTCCATGGTCACAGCTCCTTGAGGATGGATTTGAGGTAGGCGCTGAATTTTGCGCCGATGGCTGCACCGGTCTCGTTGACCTCTGCGCCGGAGAGCGCCGCGCCGGTCACACCGGCGGCCATGTTCGTGATGACGCTGAGACCCAGGATGGGCAGGCCGCAGTGCGCGGCGGTGAGTGCCTCGGTGACGGTCGACATGCCGACGGCATCGCCGCCGAGGAGGCGGATGGCGCGGATCTCGGCTGGTGTTTCAAACTGCGGGCCGGGCATGAAGAAATAGACGCCTTCGTGGACGTGGAGTCCGCTGCCTTTGGCGCAGCGGAGCGCAAGCGCGCGCAGCTCCGGCGTGTACATGCGCGTCGTGTCGAAAAACCTCTCGCCGAAGTCTTCCACGTTCTGCCCGCGCAGCGGACTTGCGCCATTCAGCTTGATATGGTCGGAGATGACCATGACGTCGCCGGGGCGGTAGTTGAGGTTCACGCCGCCCGCTGCGTTTGTCAAAATTGCCGCGCGGACGCCCAGCAGCTTCAAAAGCCGCACCGGCTGCGTGAGCTGCTCGAAGTCGTAGCCCTCGTAGCTGTGGAAGCGCCCCGAGAGGCAGACGAGCCGCTTGCCCGCCAGCTCGCCGAAGATGAGCTTGCCCGCGTGGTCGGCCACGGTGCAGCGCGGAAAATTCGGGATATCCGCATAGGCGATCTCCGTCCGGTTCTGCACTTCCGCCGCAAACGGCCCGAGCGACGAGCCGAGGATCACCGCGAGCTCCGGCTGGAACGGCATCCGCGCGCGGACATAGTCTGCACTTTTCAAATAGAATTCGTAGGGTTCGTTCATCGCGCTACCTCAGATATTTTTAATGTGGCGGACGTCGACCTCGTCCGGGTCATAGTGTTCCAGATAGTCCATCAGCGCCGCCGGTTCGTCGAACAGGCGGTAAATTTGCAGGCAGATGGGCTTTGCAAAGTGCGCGGCCACCGTGTGCTCCAGCATGGCCTGCATCGCGTCGTAATAGCCCAGCGTGTTGAGCACGGCGAGGGGCGGGTTGTGCCGCCCGAGCTGTTTGAGCGTCAGCACCTCGAAAAATTCCTCATACGTTCCGATGCCGCCGGGGGCCATGACAAAGGCGTCGGCCCGCTGCATCATGAGGGTCTTGCGTTCGGCCATCGTCTTGGTGTCGATGAATTCGCTGCAGCCGTCAAAGAGTACGCCGGGTGCACGTTTGAAAAACGTCGGCGCGATCCCGACAAGGGCCCCGCCGCCGTCGACCACGCCGCGCGCTGCCGCGCCCATCACGCCCTGCGCCCCGCCGCCATAGACCATCGTGTGGCCGCCTGCGGCAATGCGGCGGCCAAGGTCATAGGCCGCGTCCAGATAACGCGCGTCCAGCTCCGTGCTCGACGCGCCGTAAAGGCAGATATTCATGTCCGTTCCTCCAGTTCCCGGATCCGTTTGCCGATCTCGCAGACGTCGCGGTAGGCGCAGCCCGCGGCATAGTCGCAGTCTGCTTCCCAGACGCCGCCGTCCTCCTCACACAGCACCATCCGCGCCGCATCCTGCGTGCGGCAATAGCCGCTGATCAGCTCTTCCATCGCAAACGCCTCCGTCTGTTTCATTCTATTTTTATAGTATAGCAAACCGGACTGCGGAAATCCAGTACAGAAACGCGCAGTTTCTGAACGCATGCTTAACGCAGCCGATGCAATTTTTCAGATGGCACAACCCGCAATACTTTCTTCCCGTTTGCAGTTTCTGTGCATTTCATGCGTTTTACTGATATTTTTCCGCGTTATTCCTGTTTATCGATAGCAATATGTCATTATAGGCATATTATATAATATTTTGATATGGATTGCTTTTTTCTTAACATGTGTGTTATAATACAGGCAATTTGGAAAAAAAGCCGTTTGGAGGTGCGAGGCCCGGATGCACAGGCTTGAAAAATGGATGCGCGGACTGGCGCTCGTCGGGCAGCTCGGCGTCTGTGTGATCACGCCGCCGCTGGTGCTGGTGTATCTGGCGAATCTGCTCGTGACAAAGCACGGCTGGGGATATTGGGTGGTCGTCACGGCGCTCATCGTCGGCATCCTGTCCGGCCTTTCAAGTGCGTGGAGCATGCTGCGGCCCAAAAAGCCGTCCAAGCCCCCGCGGACCACCGTCCATTTCGATGATCACAGCTGACAGGAGGGTTCCTATGCACCATCTCAGCAAAGATGTCCGGGCAGAGCTGCGCTATGTGCTGATCGGCGAGATCGTCTGCAGCGCGCTGATCTGCGTGGTTTTCGCGCTGCTGCACCGCCTGGACTATACGGTCCCGCTCGGCGCGGTGTGGGGCAGCTTTTTCGCGCTGCTCAATCTCTATCTGCTCGCCCGCCGGGTGCAGCGGATCTCCGATTCCGGCGAGGCCGACAAGGCCGCCGCGCAGAAGCAGCTCAAGGCGTCCTATCTCGGCCGCATCATGATCATGGCGTTCGCGGTCGTCACCGGCGTGCTCATCCCATGGTTCCATTATATCGCAGTACTGGTGCCGTTTCTGGCGCCGCAGCCAATTATGATGATCCGCCGCGCGGTGCGCTCCGCCCGCGCGCGCAGAGATGATACAGAGAAAAAGGGGGAATCCTGATGGAAGTCGATATTCACGGTGCACCAGTATACTTTGAGATCCCGATCCTCGGCGGCATCCCCATCACGGCGAGCATGGTCGGCACATGGTGTGTGATGCTGGTGCTGACGCTGCTCTGCGTCTGGCTGACGCACGATCTCAAGGTCCGGAACATCTCCAAGCGGCAGGCCGTCGCGGAGAAGATCGTCATGATGGCGGAAAATTTTGTCCGCGCCAACATGGGCGAGCAGTGGATGGATATGGTGCCGATGATCGCGGCGCTCTTCTCGCTCTCGCTCGGCAGCAGCCTGCTCTCGCTGCTCGGCCTCTGGGCCCCGACGGCGGACGTGTCCGTGCTGCTCGGCTGGGCGCTGATCGTGTTCATGCTCATCACGTACTATAAGATCAAGACCAACGGCTTTTTGGGCTATCTCAAGGGCTTCTGCGATCCGGTGTTCCCAATGGCGCCGTTCAACGTGCTCGGCGAGGTCTTCAAGCCGATCTCGATGTCCTTCCGTCACTTCGGCAACGTCCTGTCCGGCTATGTCATCAGCTCGCTGGTCTATGCCGCACTCATTTTGGCGAATCATGCGCTGTTCGGGCTGCTGCCCGGTGTGGTCGGCGATGTGCTCGGGAACATCCCATTCCTGGCCGTCGGCGTGCCGGCGGTGCTCTCGCTGTATTTCGACTGGTTCTCCAGTTTTATGCAGGCGTTTATTTTCTGCATGCTGACGATGATCTTCATCCGGACAGCTGCGGAATAAAATAAAGTAAAAAAACAAAAAGGAAAGTATAGGAGGATCTTCAAATGACTGAACTCGCAAAAGCAATTATCCTGATGGGCTGCGCCATTGGCTCCGGCATCGCCATGATCTCCGGCTTCGGCCCCGGCATCGGCGAAGGCTATATCGCCGGTAAGGCCCTCGAGGCCATGGCCCGCCAGCCCGAGATGAAGAGCGATCTCACCAGCACGATGTTCCTTGGCATCGCCTGCGCCGAGACCACCGGTATCTACGGCTTCGTCATCGGCCTGCTGCTGATCTTCGTCGCGCCCGGCCTGTTCACCGGCTTGCTGTAAGCCAACTGATCTCTGAAAAAGGAGGACTGTAACATGAATTTTCAGTCCCTCGTCGAGCTGGCCCCGTGGACGACCATCGCACAGATCTGCAATCTGCTGATCCAGATCGTTCTGTTCAAGAAATTCCTGTTCCAGCCGATCAAGAACATCATCGCCAAGCGTCAGGCCGAGGTCGACGGGCTCTACGATGAGGCCGGAAAGGCCAAGGCCGACGCCGAAGAGGCCAAGGCTGCGTATGAGACCCATCTGAAGACCGCTTCGGAAGAGGCCAAGGCCATCACCACCCGCGCTATCTCGTCCGCCAACCTTGCCAGCGAGCAGATCGTCTCCACCGCGAAGGCGGAGGCCGACGCGATGCGCGAAAAGGCCAGCCGCGAAATTGAACTCGAACGCCGCAAGACCATGGACGAGCTGAAGGGCGAGATCTCGGGTCTTGCCGTGGAGATCGCCTCGAAGGTCGCGGAAAAGGAGATCGGCGAAAAAGAGCATGAGGCCCTGATCGGCAAGTTCATCGACGAATTGGGTGAAGGATCATGACGAGTAAAACTTCGATCACCTACGGCGGCGCGCTCTACGACCTCGCGAAGGACGAGGGCCTGAGCGCGCAGATCCTCGCGGATCTCGGCGCGTTCGCCGCCGTGTTCCGGGAAAACCCGGACTATCGCAGGCTGCTGACGGAGCCGTCGATTCCGAAGGCGGAGCGCGAGGCGCTGCTCGACGAGGCGTGGAAAGATGCGCTGCATCCGTATACGCTGAACTTCGTCAAGCTGCTCTGCGCCAACGGCACAGTCTCGCAGCTTCCGGACTGTGAGACGGTCTATCGCGCGCGCTACAACGAGGACAACAACATCCTCGCCGTCACCGCCGTGTCTGCCGCGCCGATGCGCGAGGAGCTGCAGGAAAAGCTCCGGCAGAAACTCGAGGCCAAGACCGGCAAGCACGTGGAGCTGACCGTCAAGGTTGAACCCGATCTCATCGGCGGCGTGAAGCTGACGATGGGCGGCGTGCAGTATGACGGCACTGTCCGGCACCATCTGGACGAGCTCCAGCGCATCCTGCAAACAAATAGTAACTGAAAGCTGGTGAAGCTATGGAATTAAGACCGGAAGAGATTTCCCGCATCATCCGTTCGCAAATCAAGCA
The DNA here is from genome assembly GCA_900553545.1 of uncultured Eubacteriales bacterium. GTDB lineage: Bacteria > Bacillota > Clostridia > Oscillospirales > Oscillospiraceae > CAG-170. Next base: position 6,546 of record USDP01000011.1, read on the forward strand.
CTACGAAACAAAGATCAACCAGTCTGAGACCGGCACCGTCACCCTGATCGGCGACGGCATTGCCCGCGCGGCAGGACTCGACGGCTGCATGGCCGGTGAACTGCTCGAATTCCCCGGCGGCGTGTACGGCATGGCGCAGAATCTGGAGGAAAGCTCCGTTTCCATCGTCATGCTTGGCTCCGAGGAGGGCATCCGCGAGGGCGACACCGTCAAGCGCACGGGCCGCGTCGTGTCCGTGCCCGTGGGCGAGGCGCTCATTGGCCGCGTCGTCGACGCGCTGGGTCAGCCGATCGACGGCAAAGGCCCGATCGACGCCGTCCGCTTCGACCCGATCGAGGCGCCCGCGCCCGGCATTCTCGAGCGCAAGAGCGTCAGTGTCCCACTCCAGACCGGCATCAAGGCCATCGACTCCATGATCCCCATTGGCCGCGGCCAGCGTGAGCTGATCATCGGCGACCGCCAGACCGGCAAGACCGCCATCGCCACCGACACCATCCTCAACCAGAAGGGCAAGGACGTCATCTGCATCTACGTCGCCATCGGCCAGCGCCGGTCGACGGTCGCGCAGCTGGTCGGCATGCTCGAGGCGGGCGGCGCGATGGACTATACCATCGTCGTGTCCGCGACGGCGTCGGAGCTGGCGCCGCTGCAATACATCGCACCCTATTCCGGCTGCACGATGGGCGAATATTTCATGCACCAAGGCAAGGACGTGCTCGTCATCTACGACGACCTCAGCAAGCATGCCACCGCGTACCGCGCCCTGTCGCTGCTGATCCGGAGACCGCCTGGACGTGAAGCCTATCCCGGCGACGTGTTCTATCTGCACTCCCGCCTGCTCGAGCGCGCAGCGCGTCTGAGCCCGGAGTGCGGCGGCGGTTCGCTGACCGCGCTGCCCATCATCGAGACGCAGGCCGGCGACGTGTCCGCCTACATCCCAACGAACGTTATCTCCATCACCGACGGCCAGATTTTCCTCGAGACGGAGCTGTTCCATTCCGGCATCATGCCCGCCGTCAACCCCGGCATCTCCGTGTCCCGCGTCGGCGGCGACGCGCAGATCAAGGCGATGAAGAAGGTCGCGGGCCGGTTGAAGCTGCTCTATTCGCAGTACCGCGAATTGCAGAGCTTCGCGCAGTTCGGCTCGGACCTCGACCGCGACACGCAGGAGCGTCTGGCGCAGGGCGAGCGCATCGTGGAAGTCCTGAAGCAGGACCGCAATGCCCCGGTCGACGTGGCGCATCAGGTCGCCATCCTCTATGCCGTCATCGGCGGCTATCTGAAGGATGTGCCGGTCGCGAAGATCCGCGCGTTTGAAACGGAGCTTTATCCGTGGATGGACGCCAACTATGCCGAGCTGCTGGAGAACATCCGCACGACCGGCAAGCTCAGCGACGAGGACGAGGCCGCGCTCAAGACCGCCATCGAAACTCGCGTCGCGGAATTCCTCAGAAATCTGTAACAAGGAGGCGCCCCCATGGCCGGATTATCCACAAAAGCGATCAAGACCCGCATCAAGTCCATGGCCTCCACGAGACAGATCACGAAAGCCATGGAGCTGGTCGCGTCCTCCAAGCTCCGCAGCGCGCAGTCCCGCGCCGTCGCCTGCCGCCCGTATTTCACCGCGCTCTACGAGGCGATGAACGAGATCGCCGATTCGAGCCGCTCGTTCGAATCGCCCTATCTCCGGCAGGCAGGACCCGGCAAGACCATCTACATCGTCATCGCGGGCGACCGCGGTCTCGCCGGTGGCTATAACAACAACGTCCTCAAGCTGGCCTTCCGCCAGATGCCGCAGGACGCCGTTGTGCTGCCCATCGGGAAGAAAACGGTCGAATTTTTCCAGCACCGCAGCTGCGAGATCCTCACCGAGGAGTATCGCGAGGCGGCGTCCGTCTCCATTGGCGACTGTTATAGCATTGCAAAGCTCGTCGCAGACGGGTTTTTGGACAAGACGTATCAAAACGTCGTTCTGGTCTACACGAATTTCGTCTCGCTCCTCGCGCAGACGCCCGCCGCGCTGCCGCTGCTGCCGCTGACGATCTCGGCGGAAAAGCAGACAAACGCGCAGCGCGCAATGATCTATGAGGGCGGGAGCGAGGCCGTGTTCAACGCAATCGTGCCGGAATATCTCGGCGGCGTGCTCTATGGCGCGCTGTGCGAGTCTACCGCCTCCGAGCAGGCGGCGCGGCGCATGGCGATGGACGCCGCCAGCAAAAACGCCGACGAGATCATCGAAAACCTCAATCTCCAGTACAACCGGGCCCGCCAGGGCGCGATCACGCAGGAGATCACGGAAATTGTCGCTGGTAGCGAAAACTGACCACTCCGGGACGCGAGGCGTCCCACCCCATTTGATTCAAAAGGAGTGTGAATCCTTTGTCAACCAAAAACATCGGCACCGTCGTTCAGGTCACTGGCCCGGTGCTCGACATCCGCTTCCCGGAGGCAAGTCTGCCGAATCTGCTGAACGCGATCACGCTGGAGCACAACGGCAAGACGATCACCGCTGAGGTGGAGCAGCAGATCGGCGGCGGCGTGGTTCGCTGCGTCGCGATGAGTTCGACCGACGGCTTGACGCGCGGCATGGAAGCTGTCGACACCGGCAGCCCCATCACCGTCCCGGTCGGCGATGCGTGCCTCGGCCGCATCTTCAATCTGCTGGGCGAACCGCTGGACGACGCGGGCATGCCCGAGAACGTCGAGCGTCTGCCCATCCACCGCGAGGCCCCGTCGTTTGAAGAGCAGGAATCCTCCACTGAGATCCTCGAGACCGGCATCAAGGTCGTCGACCTGATCTGCCCCTATGCCAAGGGCGGCAAGATCGGCCTGTTCGGCGGCGCGGGCGTCGGCAAGACGGTCCTCATCCAGGAGCTGATCTACAACATCGCGACGGCGCACAACGGCTGCTCGGTCTTCACCGGCGTCGGCGAGCGCAGCCGCGAGGGCAACGACCTCTATCATGAGATGAAAGAGTCCGGCGTCCTGTCCAAGACTGCTCTGGTCTACGGCCAGATGAACGAACCGCCCGGAGCGCGTATGCGTGTCGGCCTGTCCGGTCTGACGATGGCGGAATATTTCCGCGACGTCAAGCATCAGGACGTGCTGCTGTTCATCGACAACATCTTCCGCTTCACGCAGGCAGGCTCCGAAGTCTCGGCGCTGCTTGGCCGTATGCCGTCCGCCGTCGGCTACCAGCCCACGCTGGCCACCGAGATGGGCGCACTTCAGGAGCGTATCACATCCACGAAGGACGGCTCGATCACGTCCGTGCAGGCGGTCTATGTCCCTGCGGACGACTTGACCGACCCGGCCCCGGCCACCACGTTTGCCCACCTCGACGCGACGACGGTTCTGGATCGTTCCATCGCTTCGCTCGGCATTTTCCCAGCGGTCGATCCGCTGGACTCCACGTCCCGCGTGCTCTCGCCGGATGTCGTCGGGCAGGAGCATTATGAGGTCGCACAGTCTGTCATCCACATGCTCCAGCGCTATAAGGAGCTTCAGGATATCATCGCCATCATGGGCATGGACGAGCTGTCCGAGCAGGACAAGCTCACCGTCAGCCGCGCCAGAAAGGTGCAGCGCTTCCTGTCCCAGCCGTTCCATGTTGCCGAACAGTTCACCGGCTATCAGGGCAAGTACGTCCCGCTGAAGGAGACCATCCGCGGCTTCCGTGAAATCGTGGAAGGCAAGCATGACGACATCCCCGAGTCCGCGTTCCTCTTCGCCGGCGGCATCGACGACGTCGTCGCCCGTGCGAAAGGCGGGGAAGCATGAGCACCTTCCAACTGACGATCGTCACGCCGGACGGGGAATATTATCACGGCCCGGCCGAATCGCTGACCGTTCGCGCGACGACCGGCGAACTGACGCTCCTGCCGCGGCACATCGACTTTGTCACGGCGCTCGGCATGGGCGAGGCGCGCGTCACCATCGACGGGCAGAAGCGGTATGCCGCCTGCATCGGCGGGATGCTCGCGATGACGAAGAACGAGGTGCGCCTGATCGCGACCACGTTCGAATGGGCCGACCAGATTGACCTGCCGCGCGCGAAGGATGCGCTGGCCCGCGCAGAGTCCGCGCTGGCAAACACGTCTCTTTCCAAAGAGGAGCGGCGCGTCCGCGAGGCGGCGAAGCGCCGCGCGCAGGTGCGTATCTCTGTTGCGGAAAATCATAAGTAACGAAAAAGGAACCTCTCTTTGAGAGGTTCCTTTTCATTTTGGCGCGGTGCATGCGATTTTGATGATGTCAGGCAGGCGGCATCTTATGGATACCGTTTGTAGGGGCGGACGGCTCTGTCCGCCCAAGGCCTTCCCTTGGGGAAAGCCTCCGCTGCGCAGGGATTTCTCCCCCAGTGATGCTTTGCATGACAGCCCCCTCTTCGTAGAGGGGGCCTTTGGGGCTGATGAGGGCGACTGCCCCTACAACCGCTGCGGCGAAAATTATTTTTCAGGACGCCTGCTCGAACTGGCTGTTATAGAGTCCTGCGTAGAAGCCGCCCTTGTTCATCAGCTGGTCGTGCGTGCCGCTCTCGATGACGTCGCCGCCCTGCATGACAAGGATCAGGTCGGCATTTTTGATCGTCGAGAGGCGGTGCGCGATGACGAAGCTCGTGCGGCCCTCGGTCAGGCGATCCATCGCCCGCTGGATCAGAAGCTCGGTGCGCGTGTCGACCGAGCTGGTCGCCTCGTCCAGAATCAGCATCGGCGCGTTCTGGAGCATCGCGCGCGCGATCGTCAGCAGCTGCTTCTGCCCGGCGGAGATGCTCGTCGCCTCGGAGAGGATGGTGTCAAAGCCATTCGGCAGCGCGTGGATGAACTTGTCGAGTCCACAGGCCCGGCAGACCGTTTCCAGCTGTTCCTCGGTGATGCCCTCCATGTTGTAGACGAGGTTTTCGCGGACCGTGCCCTCGAAGAGCCACGTGTCCTGAAGCACCATGCCGAACAGCTTGTGGACATCCTCGCGCCGCAGCTCGCTCGTCGGGACGCCGTCGATGCGGATGCTGCCGCTGTTGACCTCGAAAAAGCGCATGAGCAGATTGACCATCGTGGTCTTGCCCGCGCCGGTCGGGCCGACGATGGCAACCTTCTGGCCCGGCTGCACCTTGGCCGAGAAGTCCTTGATGATGATCTTGTCCGGCGAGTCGGGGTAGCTGAAGCGGACATGGTCAAATTCGACCGCGCCGCGCACCTGCTCGATCTGCTCGGTCTTGCCGCTCTCATCACTGAGCTCTTCGCTCTCGAGGAAGTCAAAGATTCGGTGCGCCGAGGCGGAGGCCGTCTGCATGTTGGTCATGCCCTGCGCGATCTGCGTCAGCGGCGAGGTGAACAGGCGGACATAGAGGATGAAGGAAATGATGACGCCAAACTCAATCGTGCCGTTCATCGCCAGCACGGAGCCGATCACGCAGACGGCAACATAGGCGAGGTTGCCGATGACGTTCATCAGCGGCTGCATGACGCCGGAGAGGAACTGCGATTTCCAGTTCGCGTCGTAGACGGCGGCGTTCAGCTTGTCAAAATGTTCGGTTACATTCTTGCCCGCGCGCGAGATGCGCACGACCTCGTGGCCGGAATACATCTCCTCCACGTAGCCGTTCAGCGCGCCGAGGCTCTCCTGCCGGGCGGTGAAGTATTTCTGCGAGCGCGACATGATGAGCACAACGAGCACGAGGCCGATCAGCGTAATGCCGAGCGCCGCAAGCGCCAGCCGCCATTCCGTCACAAACATCATGATCAGGCAGCCGACGAACTGTGTCGCCGCGCTGATGATCGTCGGCAGTGCGTTGGTCAGGCCCTGCTGGAGCGTAGAAACGTCGTTCGTGATGCGGCTTAAAATGTCGCCCTGCGCGTGGAAGTTGAAATATTTCTGCGGGACGCGGTTGATCTTGGCTGACAGCTCCGCACGCATCCGATAGGACGTGTCGAGCGTGACGGTCGCCATGATATAGTGCTGTAAAAATCCGAACAGGGCGCTCAGGCCGTAGATCACGGCGAGGAAAATGCCGACCTTCGCGACCGCGCCGAGGTCGATCCCGGCCACAAGACCGTCAGACATCAGCGTTGCGATCTGCCCGACCTTGTCCGGCCCGATGATCGTCATCACGGCGCTCAGCGCCGCGAGCACGAGCGCGAAGATCATCACGCCCAGCGTCTTGTGCATGTATTGGCTCAGGCGCGAGAGGGCCTTGCCCATGTTCGCGTCCTGCGTTGGCTGCATATTCGGTCTCATTCGGTCTTCCCTCCTTCTGCAAGCTCCGCCGCGCTGAGCTGCGAGAGCGCGATCTCGCGGTAGACGTCGCAACTGCGCATCAGCTCATCGTGCGTCCCAAGGCCCACGGCCAAGCCGCGGTCGAGCACCAGGATCTGATCCGCGTGGCGGATGGTGCTGATGCGCTGGGCGACGATGACCTTTGTTGTATCCGGAAGCTCCTTTGCCAGCCCCTCGCGGAGCGCGGCATCCGTGCGGTAATCGAGCGCGGAGAACGAATCGTCAAATACCAGAATTTCCGGCTTCCGCGCCAAGGCGCGGGCGATGGACAGGCGCTGCTTCTGCCCGCCGGAGACGTTCCGGCCAAGCTGCGCGATCGGGTGCTCCGCGCCTTCCGGATATTTCCCGACGAATTCCGCCGCCTGCGACAGCGAGAGCGCGTCGCTCAGGGCTTCGTCCGTCTCCGGCACAGCGCTCTCGCCGAAGAACACGTTGTCCTGCACTGTCCCGGCAAAGAGGACGGCCTTCTGCGTCACGTAACCGAGGCGGTCATAGAGCGCGTCGAACGTATAGTCCTTCACGTTCACGCCATCGATTAGGACTTCGCCGTCCGTCGCATCGTAAAAGCGCGGGATCAGGCCGACGAGCGTCGTCTTGCCGGAGCCGGTCGCGCCGATGACGGCGAGCGTCTGTCCACGGCCCACTTTGAAGCTGATGTGCTCCAGCTCGTCCTCCTTCGCGTTCGGATAGCGGAAGGAGACATCGCGGAATTCGAGCGTGCCCTGCTCCGGGGCCGCGTCCTGCGTGCCCTCGGTGATGTGCGGCACGGTCTCGAGCACCTCATTGATGCGCTCCGCCGAGACCTGCGCCTGCGGATAGAGCATGAAGATCATGACGAGCATCATGAACGACATGACGACATAGGTGGCATACGTGCTGAAGACGATGACGTTCGTGAACATCGTCAGCCGCGCGGCCATGTCGGCCACAGAAATTGCCTCGACCAGCGCCGCGCCCACCCAGTAGATGGCGAGCGCCAGCCCGTTCATCCCGAGCGTCATCACCGGCAGCAGCAGCGAGAACAGCCGCTGGTTCTTTAGCTGCAGGCCCAGCATCTTTTTGCTCGGGCCATCGAATTTCTGATTCTGATAGTCCTCCGCGTTGAACGCGTGGACGACGTTGATGCCCGTCAGATTTTCACGGGCGACGCGGTTGATCTGGTCGGTCGTCTTCTGCACCAGCCGGAACCGCGGCAGGCAGCTCGCCATGATGGCCAGCACCGTCCCGCACAGGACGACAACGAACGCCGCCGTCACCGCAGACAGCTCCCAGCTCTTGCCGAGAATTTTGATCACGGCCCAGACGGCCATGATCGGCGCCTTGATCATCATCTGCAATCCCATCGCAACGATCATCTGGATCTGCGTGATGTCGTTTGTCGTGCGCGTGATGAGGCTCGGCACGGAAAAGCCCTGCATCTCCTCGCTGCCGCAGGCCATCACGTGGTGGAACAGCTTTTCGCGCACGGTAAAGCTGAAGCCCGAGGCACATTTCGCCGCCAGAAAGCCGCAGCCGATAGAGAGCACGGCGCTGCCCAGCGTGACGAGCAGCATCTGCACGCCCACGTTCCAGATGTCGCCGCTCGTGCTGCCGGGCGCTTTGATGAGCGTCGTCAGCTGCGTCATATAATCCGGCAGCCGCAGCTCGAACCACACCTGCCCCACCACCAGCACCGCGCAGAGCAGCGCCATCAGCGCCTCTTTTCTGCGCATCTGTTTGAATAGTTTGATCATTCTGCTTCCTCCGATCTGGCCGCGCGCGGCACGCTGCCGCGCAGACGGTCGATATTGCGGTCAAATACCGCCACACACCGCCGGAAATGTTCCAAGTCCTCCTGATCCAGCCCCCGGCCCAGCTCCACCGCGAACGCATGCTGAAGATCCCGTCCGCGCGCGATCAGCGGCGCAGCCTTTTCCGTGCAGACCAGTGCGGTCTTCCGCCGGTCGCCCGGCACCTCGCGCCGCTCGAGATACCCGTCCGTCACCAGCCGGTCCACGTGAAACGACACGATGCTCGGCTTCAGCCCCTTGTGGCAGCAGATGTCCTTCGCCGTGTTATAGCTCGGATTGTTCGCCAGATACAGGATGATGTCCAGCGCCGCGGGCGGCAGCTTTGCCTCCGTACACAGCGGCTGCATCACCGCATGGTACGCGTCGAGAAAGCGCGCCGTGTTTACAAACATCTCCGAAGCGGTCCTTGTCAGCTCCGTCATACTGCATCCTCCGATCTTAAATAGTTCGATATTGGAATATTAGCAGAAGTGAAGCCGGAAATCATGAACGATCTGTAAAAAATCCATGTCTGTTTTTGTGCAGCTTGTCCAATTCGCGCAAGAAATGCCCCGGCGGGACAGCTGTCCAGCCGGGGCATGGGGAAGGGTAAACTTTACTCTTCGCCGCCGAGGTTTTCACTGACGAAGAGGTCGATCACGCTGTCGATCGTCTCGGGGCTGGCGTCCGCGTCGATGCCGGCGGAGAGCCAGTAGGCATACGGGCCTTCCATGTACTTCAGCAGCTGATCGAGGTCGCTGCCGTAGCGGAACTCGATATGCCACGTGGTCTGCATCGTGTCGTCGCGGAACAGGAAGTAGGTGAACTCGCCCGCATCGTCGGCAGTCTTGTAGACGTCGACCGGGAAGGAGGCATCAAACGTCTCGCCGCCGTAGGTCATCATCTCGCCTTCGCCGAGCTGATAGCTGCCGAGATATTCGTAGATATGGGTCTGCTCGCTGCCATCGGTCAGCTTCGTGGTGACCGTGTCGCCGTCGAACGTGAAGGTGTCCACGTCCGCGAGATACCAGCAGTCAAACATAAAATAGCCCGCATCCTTGTAGGCCTCGACGGCCTCTTCGCCGTAGATGTCGGCGCTGATGAAGCCCTTGAGATAGTCGACGTTCTCCTGCGCGGCGTCCTCGCCGACGATGGCCGCGGCCTTGCTCAGCCAGAGGTCGTCATACTGGCTGTCGAGGATGACGGTGAACAGATTCGCATAGGTCGTGCCGTTTTCTCCGGCAATGTCGGTCAGGATACCGAAATCGGTGGGCGTTTCTGTTTCTTCCTCGGCCTCCGGCTCAGCGGCTTCTTCGGTCTCTTCCGTGGTCTCAGACGCGGTGGTCTCGGCGTCAGAGGCCGTGGCGGGCGTCTCGGTGTCCGCAGGCGCGGACGACGTGCAGGCGGTCAGGCCCAGCAGCAGGCAAAGGCCCAGCAGCAGGGCGATCAGGCATTTCGTGTGCTTCAAAGCGATGGTCTCCTTTTTCATTTGCATTTTAGTTCGAGTGCTCTAACCATTGCCAAAAGTAAAAGTTAGATTCCTCTAACCGCTGTTTATCATAGCATAACAGCCCGCTCCTGTCAAGTCCCATTTTTGTCCCAGTCGGAAGACTCTCCTTGATTGCATCAAGGGGCTGGCGCACAGCGCCTTGCCTCGCATCATACCGCGGGGTATGCCGGGCGCGTTCTATTTTGGACTCCATAAAGATCTACGGGATTGCCACGCCAGTGTGCGCACTGGTTCGCAATGACGCTTCTATTTTGGGTAGGCAGCGTCGTCCGCCCCTACGAATGGGAAGGAAGTGCAACAGAAAAAATTGTCCCGGTTTCGATCCGAAACCGGGACGTCTTTTACTTTTTGCTGGAGCCGAGATGGAACGGCGGCTCTTCGCCGCGCAGCAGGCGGCGGATGTTCGCCCGGTGCATCACAAGCACGAGCAGGCCCGTGAACACAGCGAGGGCGATGAGCATTGGCTCCTTCGTGAAAAACGGTGTTCCTGCGGCCAGAACAATGGCCGCAGTCATGGAGCAAACGGACGCGCGCTTCGAGAGCAGGGCCATCAGGGCGAAGACTGCGACGAGTAGGACAAACAGCCGCCAGTCGATCATCAATCCGACCGCCGCCCCGGCGGAGACGGCCTTGCCGCCCTTGAACTTGAAGTAGACCGGGAAGCAGTGCCCGAGCAGGCATGCGGCTCCGCCGACGGCCAGCCCCATCACGCCGCCGAGTCCGCGGCCGAGGAGCATCGCCAGAATGCTTTTCGCAAAATCACCCGCAAACGTCAGCACGCCTGCGCCAAGCCCATAGACCCGCGCGGCATTTGTCGCGCCGGCGTTGCCGCTGCCCTGTTGGCGCAGGTCGTCATGGAAGATGTATTTTGTGACCAGAATGGACACGCTGATCGAACCGAGCAGATAACCGGCGATGGCGCAGAGCAGCAATTTCATGGCAGACTTCCTTCCGCTGCAAGCACCGCGGGAAAGCGGCAAATTAACGGAAACTTACAGCTCATTCAAAATTTCGCGCGCGACAAAGACGCCGCTCGCCGACGCATGCGACAGCGAATGGGTGATGCCGCTGCCGTCGCCGATGATATAGAGGCCCTTCTGCGTCGTCTCCAGACGCTCGTTCAGGGCGACCTCCATGTTGTAGAACTTGACCTCGACGCCGTAGAGCAGCGTATCGTCGTTGGCCGTGCCCGGCGCGATGCGGTCGAGCGCGTAGATCATCTCGATGATGCCGTCGAGGATGCGCTTCGGCAGGACGAGGCTGAGGTCGCCGGGCGTCGCGCCGAGCGTCGGCGTGACGAGTCCTTCTTCGATGCGCTTGACCGTGCTGCGCCGTCCGCGCACGAGATCGCCGAAGCGCTGCACGATGACGCCGCCGCCCAGCATGTTCGAAAGACGGGCGATGGACTCGCCGTAGCCGTTGGAATCCTTGAACGGCTCGGAGAAGTGCTTCGCAACGAGCAGGGCAAAGTTCGTGTTCTCGGTCTGCATCGCCTTGTCCTCGTAGCTGTGGCCGTTGACGGTGACGATGCCGTTGGTATTTTCGTTGACGACGATGCCGTTCGGGTTCATGCAGAACGTGCGGACATTGTCCTCGAATTTTTCGGTGCGGTAGACGATCTTGCTCTCATAGAGTTCGTCGGTCAGATGCGAGAAGACGACGGCGGGCAGTTCGACGCGGACGCCGAGGTCGACGCGGTTGGAGAAGGTCTCGAGGCCCAGCTCGTGGCAGACGGTCTCCATCCACTTGCTGCCGCTGCGGCCGACGGAAACAACACATTCCCGGCAGGTATGCGCGCCGGATTCGCACTCGATCCGGAAGCCGCTGCCCTCGATGGTGCGGATGTTGTGGACGGGGGCATCGAAGAAGAAGTCGACCTTCTGCTTCAGCTCCTCATAGAGGTTTTCCAGCACAACGAAGTTGATGTCCGTGCCGAGATGGCGGACGGAGGCATCGAGCAGGTTGAGCTTGTTCTGGATGCAGAGCTTTTTGAAACGGGAGCCGGCGGTGGTGTAGAGTTTGGTGCCCGCGCCGCCGTGGGTCATGTTGATCTCGTCGACATAGTGCATCAGCTCGAGCGCCTTCTTCTTGCCGATGTGCTCGTGGAGCGTGCCGCCGAAGTCGTTCGTGATGTTGTACTTCCCGTCGGAGAACGCGCCCGCGCCGCCGAAGCCGCTCATGATCGAGCAGGTCTGGCATTTGATGCACGATTTCACGCGCTCGCCGTCGATGGGACAGCGGCGCTTGGCGAGCGGATGGCCCGCCTCGAAAACGGCGGTCTTCAGGCCGCGGTCTTCCTTCGTCAGC
>USDP01000012.1 GCA_900553545.1 uncultured Eubacteriales bacterium
CAGGTGGCTCTGGGTCAGACCGCCGGACTTCATGGAATCGTAGGAGAAATACGCCTGGGCGTACTTGTCTGCCGCCAGGCCGATGGTGGTGATGGCGTTCTTGTTGGCGCCCACCGTGCCGTCGCCGCCCAGGCCCCAGATCTTGCAGGAAACCTCGCCGGGATGAGGCAGCTCCACCTCCTTGTAGTCCAGAGAGGTGTGAGTCACGTCGTCGTTGATGCCGATGGTGAAGCTGTTCTTGGGATTCTCCAGCTTCAGATTGTCATACACGGCGATGAACTGGCCCGGGGTGGTGTCCTTGGAGGACAGGCCGTAACGGCCGCCGACGACGGTGATGTCGTTTCGGCCGGCCTGATTGAGGGCGGTCACGACGTCGAGGTATACCGGCTCGCCGACCGAACCGGTCTCCTTGCTGCGGTCGAGAACGGCGATCTTCTTAACGGAAGCCGGGATTGCAGCTGCGAAATGCTTGACGGAGAACGGGCGGTACAGGTGGATCTGCACCATGCCGACCTTGCGGCCCTGTGCGTTCAGGTAGTCAACGGTCTCCTTGACCGCCTCGGAAGCCGAGCACATGACAACGATAACTTCTTCTGCGTCCGGCGCGCCGTAGTAGTTGAACAGCTTGTAGTCGCGGCCGGTCAGCTTGTTGATCTCGTCCATGTAGTGCTGGATGGTGTCGGGCACGATCTCAGCCTTGACGTTCGCGCCCTCCTTGCACTGGAAGTAGATGTCCGGGTTTACGTTGTTGCCGCGGTTGGTCGGGTGCTCCGGGTTGAGCGACTGACGGCGGAACTCCTGGAGTGCCTTCTGGTCGACCAGGCCGCGCAGATCCTCATAATCGAGGGTCTCGATGCGCTGCATCTCGTGCGAGGTGCGGAAGCCGTCGAAGCAGTGCATGAACGCATAGCGCGCCTTGATGGCAGACAGGTGCGCGACTGCTGCGAGGTCCATCGCCTCCTGAGGCGAGGAGGACATCAGCATGCCGTAGCCGGTGGTACGGCAGGTCATGAAGTCAGTGTGGTCGCCGAAGATCGAGTGATGGTTGCTCGTGACGACGCGGGATGCGATGTGCATGACGCTCGGCAGGAACTGGCCGCCCATGGCGTACATCGCCGGAATCATCAGCATGAGGCCCTGCGAGGAGGTGAAGGTGGTGGTCAGTGCGCCTGCCTGCAGCGAGCCGTGGCAGGTACCTGCTGCGCCGGCCTCAGACTGCATCTGAATGACGTCAACGGTGGTACCAAACAGGTTTTTCTTGCCCTTTGCGGACCATTCGTCGACCTTTTCCGCCATCGGAGAGGACGGGGTGATCGGGTAAATTGCTGCTACCTCGGTGAACGCATAGGCGCTGTACGCCGCCGCCGTGTTGCCGTCCATAACAGCATAGTTCTTTTTGTTATCCATAACGATCCTTTCTTTTGCGTCTGCATCAGCGGAGCCGGACCCCGCCTGCGAAACGCAGTCCCTGGTTTTTGTGTAACAGACATTGAATGAAGCTGAACCTGCATTCTTGCCTTATCGGAAGAATAAAACGGTGTAAACCCCGTTATTTCTTCGATTTATACATCAAATTCAGCAACATCAGCCTTTGCAGCCTGCATGAAGATATACGTGTCGCAGCCGTAGCCGATGAACTTTACGCCCATGTCGCGCCACTTCTTGCCGCCCTCGACCGTATCGGCAAAGCAGCCGATCTTAACGCCCTTTGCAGCTGCCTTTGCGATGATCTGCTTGATCGCGGCGATGACCTCCGGATGGTCGATTTCACCGACATGACCGAGCGAGCTGGACAGGTCATAGGGGCCGACAAAAACAACGTCGATGCCGGGTACGTCCAGAATTTCATCGAGATTGTCGATCGCCTTCTGACCCTCGGCCTGAAGGATGACCACGGTGTCCTGTGCACGCGAGAAATACTCGCTGCCGGGAACCGCGCCGAAGCCGGCCGAACGGACAAAACGGCAGGTGCCTCGCGTTCCAACGGGCGAAAACTTCGCGGCGGAAACAGCGGCACGCGCCTGCTCTGCGGTGTCGATCTGCGGAATCATGACCGCGCCTGCGCCGACATCCAGAGCCTGATCGATCCAGATATCGCTGCCGCGAGGTACGCGGACGACCGGGCAAACGCCGGTGACGTTTGCTGCACGGATCAGATTGGGGAGTTCCTGGAAGGTGGTGGTGCCGTGCTCCATATCGAGCAACACGAAATCATATCCGGCATGACCTGCGGCTTCCACCATCGCAGGGTCCGTGCAGATCATGAACGGGCCAAGCGCGCCCCGGTCAGAATCCATTGCCGCCTTGAAACGATCCACGCTTTCCATCGTCGGCATAACGGACTTTTTGTTCATATGACCATCCCTTTCCACTATGCGGAAACGCATTCCGAATAGTTGGTAAAAATATTTACAAGGGCTCACCCTTGCCGTATAATTATATTATTAGACCGCTATCGAAGGTTTGTCAAGAGGGCATTTGAAAAAATTTTTGAAGGAGTTTGTTATGGCTAGGGAGCATACCTCGAGCATTCTGCGCGCTTTACAGATTCTGGAATGCTTTATGGATCAGGAAAAGGAATGGACGCTCAAGGAGCTGGTAAACCAGCTCGGACTGCCCACTACGACGGTTTTTCGTCATGTTTCCACGCTGATGGAACGGCGGTACCTGACGCAGGATCCGGTACGGAAGGTCTACCACGTAGGGCCGAATCTGCTTGCGCTGGCAGGAGCGATCATCGGCGGCTCCGATTTGTGCAAGATCGCCCGGCCGGAGCTTGAGCGCCTGTCCGACCGCGTCAAGGAGACGATCAATCTGAGCATTCTCGTCGATAACGAGATCTTCTATCTGGACAAGGTGGAAACGCAGCGCTCTATTACCTGCAGCACGAGAGTCGGCGGCCGTGTGGCCGCGCACGCGACCAGCTGCGGCAAGATCCTGCTTGCGGACAGGGACGCAGATTTTCTCGCACAGTACTGCGAATGGATGAAAAGCGTTCCGCCGCTCACGCCCAAGACCATCACACAGCCCGACCGGCTGCTGAAGGAGCTGGAATCGGCGCGCATCAACGGCTACGCCATGGACGACGGCGAGGTAGAGCAGGGACTGATCTGTGTGGCGGCGCCCGTGCGTGATGCCAGCGGCCGTGTCATTGCGGCCGTGAGCATTGCCGGACCGGATTATCGAATGGAGCAGGATATGGAAATGATGATCCATGAAATCAGGCAGGCCGCAGAACGAATTTCCTATACGCACGGCTTTTTCCGGTAGGATTATCAAAAAACATCATAAAAACAGCCCGGCAGCGAGCATATCAGACGCTCGCTGCCGGGTTTTTCAATGCTGTATTCATTCTTTTTGATAATACCATCATTTTCATTGATGGTAATCCTGATGAATTGCAGCACATTCCACAGAACTCGGTCGAGGAATTTTCATAAATCAGCATTTATCAACAACAACGATGTATCTATCAATTATTTTGATTTTAATTTTGCGTCTGAAATTGATATACTGACAATACAAAATCATTCTTTTGACGGGGGCTCATTCCGAAAGCAGAAACAGTCCCGGCTTCTCCGGAAGGACGACTGTGTGCAGAAGCTCGATAAACCGTTCGACCATCTCTTTTTTGCAGGTATCCGGCTGATAGACCGCGACGATCTTTCTGGTATCCGGAATGCCCTTCATCGTGCAGTAGACGATCTTCGATGCAAGATACTCCATCTGCATCCCGAGAAAGACCGGGCTGGTGAACAGATAGCCCATGTTCTGCGAAACGAGCATGGCCGCCGTCTGCATGGAGCTGACAGTCGTGACCGACTGCGGACTGATGTCGAAATGCTCGAGCGCCTGCCGGGTAATGCCGCCGATGTCATTGGCGGCCGAGGGCAGGATCAGAGGCAGGTTCTGAAGCTGCTTCGGCGTGATCTCATAGGGATTTTCCGCTGAATTGCCGCTGTACGCCCAGGGCGGAACCAGATTGAACGAGCGCGGAACGATCAGCAGAAGCTGTTCGAGCGCAAGATCGACGCTTGTTTCCTGTGAGCCCGGCGTCATGCCGCCGACGACAAGGTCAGCGTCATTCGAGCGCAGGCTCTGCATCAGCAGCTCATCTCCCTGCTCGATCAGGTTGATGCTGACGCTGGGGTAGATCTCATGAAAAAGCGGCAGCAGCGACGGCATCCAGGCCGCGCCGTGCATCAGACCGATGCCGACGTTCAGCGTTTCCTCCGGGTGCGCCATCTGCTGAAGGCGGGCGGTCAGTCTGGTCTCGATCTGCCGGATCTTCTTCAGCTCTTCAATGCACAGCGCGCCTGCAGGAGTCAGCTGGATCGGCGTCTTTGAGCGATCGAACAGCTTTAAGCCCAGCTCCCTTTCCACGCGGTTGAGATACATCGTCAGCGTGGACTGCGCGACAAACAGCCGCTTTGCGGCGCGGGTCAGATTCTGTTCCTTGGCGATCGCAAAAATATAATCCATCTTGTCAATCATCATCGACTCTTTTCTCCTTTTCCCAGCAGATGTTTCAATCATGATGATATGGGAAAAACGGAAAAAAGGCAAGCATAATTTTTTCAGCAGAAAGCGAGGCGGCGTCATGGCCATCGGCGAATATCTGAAATCCGTGTTCAGTCTGGAAGGAAAGACCATCTTGATCTCGGGCGCGACCGGCGGCATCGGAAGCGCGATCAGCCGCGGACTCGCGGCGGCCGGCGCTGAGACGGCGCTCTGCGCAAGAAACCAGCAGAAATGCCGGGAGCTGGCAGACGAGATCTCCGCGCATGGCGGCGCGGCGACGGCGCACGCTCTCGATATATCCGATCTGGACAGCATTCACCGCTGCGTAGACGAGGTCATGCAGCAGTACGGCAAAATCGACGTTCTGTTCAACGTGGCGGGCATCAACCGCCGGGAGGGACTGCTCGACGTCGAGCCGGAAACCTATGACCGTATCATGGATACCAATCTCAAGGGCGTGTTCTTCCTCAGCCAGGCGGTCGCGCGCGAGATGTACCGGCGCAGATCCGGCAATATCATCAATATCGGCTCTCACAACGATACCGGAATGCTGGGCGGCTGCTCGGTCTACGGCGCGTCAAAGAGCGGCGTGATCGCGCTGACCCGTTCCATGGCAGTCGAGTTTGCACAATACGGCATCCGCTGCAACGCGATCAGCCCCGGTCATATCCTGACCGACCTGACGCAGGTGACCTGGCAGCATCCTGCGCGGAGCGAATATCTGCGCGAGCGGATCGCCATGGGCCGTCCGGGAGAGCCGGACGAGCTGACGGGCATGGCCATTCTTCTGGCCTCGGATGCCTCCTCGTACATGACGGGGCAGGCGTATCATGTTGACGGCGGCTGCCTGTGCGGCGGCAGGCCGTGGGACTATGATACACAGTATTGAAATTAAGACGGCTCCTCACAAGGGTAGACGACGCTGTCTTGATAAATAATAAAGGAGGGGGAATTTTCCTGAGCCGGGGAGGGAACCGGCTCCACGCGGCAGGAACGTTCAGTTCCGTGCCATCTGATCAAGAAAGGGAGTAAAAACTATGTCTGCAACTGGATTTCTGGTTCTGCTGATCGTTTCCATCGCGATACTGATGGTACTGATCATGAAAGTCAAACTGCATCCGACCTTTGCGCTGTTCATCTCTGCGCTGTTCATGGGTCTTGTTCTGGGACGCTTCGAAGCGGAGGGCTTCGGATTTACGGATATTCTGACGACGATCACCGGCGGCTTCGGCGGCACGCTCGGCAGTATGGGTATCCCGATCATGCTCGGCGCGATCCTCGCAATGGGCGTTCAGGACACCGGCGCTGCAAAGGCCATCGCGAACTTCTTCATCAAGCTGTTCCGCGGCAAAAACCTTGAGCTTGCTCCGGCGCTGACCGCCTACATCGTATCCATCCCGGTATTCGGCGATATCACCACCATTCTGACCTCCAACATCGCAAACGTCCTGTCCAAGCGCAAGCATATCTCGATGGGCAAGATGGCGGCGTTCACCCAGACCGGTCTGAACCTGACCCATGCGATGGTTCCGCCTACGCCCGGTATCCTGGCTGTCTCCATCCTGCTCGGCGCCGACCTCGGTCTGGTCATCGGCTGGGGCGTCCTGATCTCTCTGATCGCGTTCATGCTGACCTGGCTGGTCCTGCGCAAGTGGACCGACAAGGAATTTGTCGAGCCGGTTCCGGAGGTAGTCGCTGAGATCGAGGAGACCTCCTCCAACGACGTCAAGGACATCCTGATCACCGGCAGCGACATCCCGGCGACCTTCGCATCCTTCCTGACCATTCTCATTCCGGTCGTTCTGATCGCAGGCAGCTCCTTCCTCAAGATGGTCGTTGCCGAGGATTCCGCTCTGTACGGCTGGGCCAACATTTTCGGCGACAAGATCGTCGCACTCGGCCTCGGCGTTATCTACACCATGCTGCTCGCAGTATTCCACAAGGCTTCCGTCCGCAAGAGCAACGCAGACGCTACCGGCAAGAACCCGCAGAGCTTCCGTGAAGTCGTTCTGAACAGCTGGATCGCACGCGGCCTGGAGATCGCTCTCCCCGCACTGCTGATCACCGGCATGGGCGGCGCATTCGCAGCCGTTATCAAGGCAGCTCCGGCCATCAATGATCTGGCAGGTCTCATCGAGCAGTCCGGCGTTCCGGGTCTGCTGATCCCGTTCCTCATCGGCGCTATCATGTTCACCGCAGTCGGCTCCATGACCACCGGCGGCATGACCGCAGCAGGCGTTGTCGGCCCGATGATGGTCACCCTGGGTCTGAGCCCGATCTCCACCGTTCTGGCAATCGGCGCAGGCACCATGATCTTCAACCACGTCAACAACTCCGGCTTCTGGGTTATCAGCCGTTTCTTCAACCTCGACCTCAAGCAGGGCCTGAAGTACATCACCCTGCCCGACTTCGTAGCCGGCATGTTCTGCTTCGTCATGATCTGCGGCGCGGCTGCTGTAGGTCTGTTCTAAAGACAAAGCCGAAAAACATTTTCAGTCAAATAAGGTCTGCTGCCTGCTGATCCAGCAGGCAGCAGATTCTGCATTCCACCTCACTTTATTCCGAATCCGGAGGAAAGGATAAGATTATGATTCAAAAAAGCCATGACGACCGCATGCTCTGGGCGCAGTTCGACGCCCTCGAAATGGGCACCGGCTGGGAGGATACCGACATCCTCAAGCCGCAGATTATGATCGAGAGCGTATACGGCGATTCCCACCCGGGCAGCTACCACCTGAACCAGATGGTAGAGCAGGCGGTTTACGGCGTATACCAGTGCGGCGGCAAGCCGGCCAAGTACTACGCTACCGACATCTGCGACGGCTGCGCGCAGGGTCACGACGGCATGAACGTCGTTCTGGCGTCCCGCGAGGCCATCGCCAACCTGGTAGAGGTTCACGCCTCCGCGGTTCCGTGGGACGGCATGATCCTCTCGTCGAGCTGCGACAAGTCTATCCCGGCGCACCTCAAGGCCGCAGCCCGCATGGATATTCCGGCCATCTTCATGCCGGGCGGCTCCATGCGCCCCGGTCCGAATATGACGACCTCTCTGGTCGCGGGCGACATTTCCCTGCGCCAGAAGCGCAAGGACGCCATCACCCCGCAGGAGGTCCGCGACTACAAGCTGACCGGCTGTCCGTCCGTCGGCGCGTGCACGTTCCTCGGTACGGCTTCCACCATGCAGTGCATGGCTGAGGCGCTCGGTCTGACTCTCCCCGGCGCGGCGCTCGTTCCGGCTACCATGCGCGACCTGCTCCAGTATTCGCGCTATGCCGGCCGCAAGATCATGGAGCTGGTCGAAAAGCAGATCACGCCGTCCAAGATCCTGACCCCCGCAGCGTTCAAAAACGCTATCATCGTGCATTCTGCCATCGGCGGCTCGACCAACGGCACCATTCATCTCCCGTCTATCGCAAGAGAGCTCGGCTATGATCTGCCGATCGAGCTGTTCGACGAGATCAACCATAAGGTCCCGCATCTGGGCAACATCAATCCGTCCGGCACCCATCTGACCGAAGCGTTCTGGTTCGCCGGCGGCGTACCGATGGTACAGTGGCTGCTGCGCGATATGCTCGATCTGGACGTCATGACCGTCACCGGCAAGACGCTGGGCGAGAACCTCGAGGATCTGCACAAGGACAACTGGTTCGAGCGCAACCTCGGTTATCTGCATAACTACGGTCTCGAGCGCGATCAGGTCATCTTCCCGGTGGACAAGGCGCCGGAAAAGGGCTCGGTCGCTATCCTGAAGGGCAATATCGCTCCCGAGGGCAGCGTGCTCAAATACTCCGCCTGCGCAAACAATCAGCGTGAGGTCGTCAACGCCAAGGCTCGTGTATTCAATCACGAGGAGGACGCACACGATGCTGTCGTCAACAACGAGATCAACCCGGGCGAAGTCATCATCATCCGCTACGAAGGCCCGCGCGGCTGCGGCATGCCGGAAATGCTGATGACCACCGAGGCCATTGTCTGCGACGAGCGCATCAACGGCTCGGTCGCTCTGATCACGGACGGCCGCTTCTCCGGCGCGACCCGCGGCGCGGCGATCGGCCATGTCAGCCCGGAGGCTGCTGCCGGCGGCCCCATCGCCTTCATCGAGGACGGCGACCTGATCTCCTACAGCGTCAAGGACCGCACCATCAACCTGACCGGCATCCACGGCGTGCCCTGCACGCTCGAGGAGGCGGACAAGGTGCTTGCAGAGCGCGCCAAGGCGGGCATCCTGCCGCGCGAACCCCGCAAGGGCTTCTACAAGCTGTACACCGACCACGCGCTTTCCGCAATGAAGGGCGCAGGTCTGGAATAAAAAAACACTCAAGACCGCCGGAATGCTTTCTGCTTCCGGCGGTCTTGCTTTACGGCGCCGCCGCTCAGAGTGTCATATCTTTATGGTTTTGCCGCCGGTTGCAAAACCCAGCGTCATAAGTTATAATAGAGGTGTCAAAACCTATATTCAAAACTCGCGGTGTCAAAACCGGGAAAACGGGGGAATTCATATGATATTCGGCTACGCAAGAGTCTCGACCAAGACGCAGGCGCGCGACGGCAACAGTCTGGACGCGCAGCAGGCGGCGCTGACCGCGGCGGGCGCGGAAAAAATCTACACGGACACCTTCACCGGCACCAAGATCGAGCGTCCGGAGTTTGACAGACTGCGCGCGCAGCTGCGGCGCGGCGATGTGCTCATCGTGACCAAGCTCGACCGCCTCGCGCGGTCGGTGTCGCAGGCCTCCGACCTCATCACCGATATGATCGACGAGGGCATCACCATCAACGTATTGAACCTCGGCATCCTGTCCAACGACTCGGTCAACACGCTGCTGCGCAACGTGCTGCTGTCGTTCGCGCAGTTCGAGCGCGACATGATCGTCCAGCGCACGCAGGAGGGCAAGGCCGCCGCGCGCGCGAACAACCCGCATTTCCGTGAGGGCCGCCCGCCCAAGTTCGACACCGAGCAGCTCGACCACGCGATAGCCCTGCTCGCGGACCATTCCTACCCGCAGGTCGTCAGGCTCACCGGCATCAGCAAGTCCACCCTCATCCGCGAGAGGAGGCGCCGCCGTGCGGCAGAGGCGCCGGAGGAATGAGCGCAGCATCTCGGGCCGAAACGCCCCTATATATATAATAACGTATAGCAGGCGTTTTTTTCGATCAGTGCAGAAAGGCTGCCGGAGATCGCTCCGGCGGCTTTTTTTGCGCACTGCCGTGCAAAAAAACGGTGAAAAGGACGGGAAACGGTGCTCGAATGCCGTCGATGCTTGACAGGAAAAAACGGAATTGCTAAAATATAAAATGGATAAATTGGTGCAGTATTCCCCTGCTTCTGTACCGGAACGGAAAGGAGGCAGCGATCATGACGAAACGGCGCGGAAAAGGCGGCTTTACCCTGGTAGAGCTGGCTGTTACGCTGGTCATTATGAGCATCCTGTTCGCCATCGCTGTCCCGAACCTGCTCGGGTATATCCACCTGTCGCAGTTCCGCAGGAACGAGTCCTGCGCAAAGACCATGTATCTGTCCGCGGAATCCGCGCTGACGTACTGCCGCACCGGCGGCGAATGGGAGTCGTTCCGCAGACGGGTGAAGGACGAGGGCGTGCTCAACCGGTCGTTCGACGAGGCGGACGGGGAGCAGAAAAAGCTCAGCGGCCGAATCTACGGCATCCGTCTGGATGCGGACGAATATGCCTCGGGCGAACTGTCGGGCGACGGCAGTCTCGTCGACGAGCTGCTTTCGCAGGATACCTATGACAAAAGCCTGCTGAACGCCGCGATCTGCATCGAGATCGACGTGGAAAGCGGTCATGTCTACTCGGTCTTTTACGGCACGAGCTGCAAGGGACTGTACTACGGCTCGAACGCGCTCAGCCAGCCGGCGGAGCTGTCCGGCGAATGGCTGGACATGGACAGCCGCGCCAGCTACGACCTCCGACGCGCAGAGCGTCTTGGCTATTACTCGGTGCAGGACGCGGTGAACGTCGTCAATCTGGACGCGGCAAAGCTCAAGATCACCTCGATCAATCTGGTCAACGGCGAAACGCTCTCGCTGGGCTGGTCGAGCAGCGTCAGAGCGCAGAACAGGGCGAACGTATATTATGAGGTGAAGCTGTACAGCAGCGCGGACGAGGCGCGGCTGCTGACCATCCGTGTCCCGGGCAGCGCCCTCAAAACCGGCGCGCAGCCGCTCGAGGTCACGGCCGAGGACGGCACAAAGAAAAACTATACCTTCCCGATAGAGTACGACCAGACCGCCGGGCGTGCTTCTCTGGTGCTGGACGGCATGATGAACGCGCAGCTGTACAGCAGGCTCGATGAGCTGTCGGACAAGGACAAGGCGGCCTTTCTCCAGAGCAGCAGCACCAGCATCACGCGCTTCGGCGGCACACTCGCCGCACCGGCGGAGGTCTACGCGACCGTGCAGGCCTTCCCCGACCCGAACGCGGCATACGACAGCGGCGAGATGTACCAGAAGAGCGACGCCATCGACTCGAACCGCGCCAATACGCTCTTCGGCGACGGCACGAGCGCCGACGGCGCCGAATGCGAGATCAAGGCCTTCCGCCATCTGTCCAACATCCGTTATACGGATACGGCGGCTGAATTTTCCGTTGCCGCGCGTTCGCTCGACTGGACGAGCGACAGCGTAAGGGTCTACGGCACAGCCGCCCACGGCGCGCTCACGGTCTCCTCCGGCACGGACATCGGCTTTCCGAGCATCCCGGAGCTGAAAACCGGTCAGACGCTGAACGGCGCGGGCGGTCTGCTGAACCGCATCGCCGCCGTATTCACCGGCGGAAACGCTGTCAGCAGCCTCCGGCTGGATGATACCTCGATCGACGCGAACGCGGAGTATCTCGGTCTGTTTCAGAAAAATTCCGGCACGATACGCGGTCTGCGCCTGCTCTCTCCGCAGGTGGACGTCTCCTCGGCCACGCTCAGGGGCGTCGGCGCGGTCTGCGGCTACAGCCGCGGCTCTCTCGAGGGCGACAGCGTGGACGGCGCAGACGCGAGGGTGCGTGCGGCGCTGACGGCGGCAAATGCCGAGGGCATCGGCGGCGTCGCGGGCGTCATCGAAGGGAACGGAACGATAACCGGCCTGTCTGTCTCGGGCGCTGTGACCGGCACCCTGCCGGTCTCCGGCGAGGCGCGCGGCATCGGCGGCATCGCGGGCAGCCTTACTGTGTCCGGCACGGCCGTCAAAAACCTCACGAGCCGCGCTTCTGTCACGGGCAACCGCTCGGCCGGCGGCATCGCAGGCTATCTTGCGGGCAGCGGCCAGCCGACCAGACAGGATCTGCTCGACTGCACGAACGAGGGTCTGGTCCTCAGCAGCGCGGACGCGGACGAGACCTCGCTCGCAGGACGGTACATCGGCGGCATCGTCGGCTACGCCTATCATGCCTCGCTCGGCGGCTGCACCAGCCGGGCAGGCCGTGCGGCGGACTACGAATATACGCAGGCCGACCGGAGCAGGCTTCGCGGCAGGTATGTCGGCGGCATCGTCGGCTACAGCGACGGCAGCGTGCTGTATCGCTGCTCCACCGGGGCGGACGGCTATGTGCTCGGAAGCGAATACGTCGGCGGCATCGTCGGCGGCGCGAACGAGGGCGCGAACAGGCTGCTGCTGCATGACGGCACGGCCCGCGTCACCGCGAACGCCGCCTGCGTCATCGGCAACTCCTATGTCGGCGGCATCATCGGCCGCAACAGCGGCGGCTCCGTCATCGAAAACTGCGTCAATACCGGCGTCGCGGCAGGCTATCAGGCGTATATCGGCGGCATCTGCGGCGCAAACGAGAAAAACGCGGCCATCGTAAACTGCGCGAGCTACGTTTCGGACACCGACGGCGCGGTCTACCGGCGCGTCACCGGCTGGGGCGCGACCGGCAGCTATGCGGGCGGCCTGACCGGCTACAACGGCGGCAGCATCGTCTTTGACAAAAAAAGCGTCGTCTCCACGCGCAGCGTGGCGGGCATCGTGGTCGGCAGGGACTACGTCGGCGGTCTGGTCGGCTATAACGATGCAGACGGCACGATCGACGTCGATTATACCCTGATCGGCGGCAGCGTTTTCGCCTCCGGCGACTGCGCCGGGGGGCTTGCCGGTCTGAACGCCTCGACCTCGCTGCTCGGGCAGACGCTGACCGTCAAACCGGCCAGCGTGCAGGGGCGGTACTATGTCGGCGGCGCGATCGGTGCGAACGTGGTCGATCCGGACACGGACATCACGGTCGGCGGTCTCCGGGTCGACAACAGCCTCGGCTCGGTCACCGCAGAGGCGTTCTGCGGCGGTCTGATCGGCTATCAGCGCACCTACACGGAAAAGGACCGGGCAGGCCGGGCGCTGGCCGCTCTCCTGCCGGGCATCGCGGAGAACGGGGACAATGTGCCGGGCGCTGTGACGCCCTCCACCAATCCGCACACCGTCACCATCACCTCGGACGCCAACCGGGAGGGTCAGCTGACGCAGGCCTCGGGCAACATGACCATCCGCGCGTATGCGTATGCGGGCGGCATCGTCGGCTGCGGAGAGCCGCAGAGCCGGATGCAGGTGGTCGGCTGCCTGAACGCGGGCGGCTTCGACCGTCCGGCGGACGGCGTATTCCCGGACAGCAGGCTGAAAACCGGTGTCAATCTCGCGGCCTATCTGCGCACGCAGGGCCATGAGGACGCGGCGCGGACGCTGTCCGATGAGCCGGGCGCGGATACGCTCCGCGTTTCCATCGTCGGCGGCATCGTCGGCGTGGGCGGCAAAAACCATGTGGTCGACCGCTGCGCCAGCAGGGGCACGATGAACGGTCTGGACGCCATGGGCGGCGTGGTCGGTCTGAACGAGGGTCTGATCACGGACTGCACGCTGTCCGGCAGCATGGGCAGCGCAACGCAGGATTATATCGGCGGCATCGCGGGTCTGAATGTCGGCGCGATCGAAAACTGCACCGCCGGGAAAAACTGCACCGTCACCGGACGCACTGCGGTCGGCGGCATCGTCGGCTATAACCTCAGCGGCGGACGGGTGCAGAACTGCACCGGCAGCGCGAACGTCAGCGGCACAGGCCGCGTCGGCGGCATCGCGGGCGAAAACGGCGGCGAGATCGTGCTTTCGGGCGCGAAGGCGGGCGCGCGGCGCGTCACTGGCACCGGAAGCGGCGTCGGCGGCGTGATCGGCGTGAATGCCGCGACCGGCACGCTCCGCGCGGCGGACGACAGCGCACAGGGCGACGTCATCGCCGCGGACTGCGGACTGACCGTGCGCGGCGGCAGCAAGGTCGGCGGCATCGCCGGCATCAACCGCGGCACGCTCGGCGGCGTGAGCGGCAGCTGTCTGACCAGTCAGGCGGCGGAGGTCCGCGCCGAGTCCGGTCTCGCAGGCGGCATCGCCGGTGCGCAGGAGGGCGCGGCGGCTCGTCTGTGCTTCGCGAAAAACCTCGGTCGGGTCACGGCGAACACGGGCGCGGCGGGCGGCATCGTCGGCATCGGCAGCGCCGGGAGCACGGTCGAGAACTGTTACGGCGACGGCAGCGTCGCCAGCAGCGACGGCTACGCCGGCGGCATCGCGGGCGAAAACCTCGGCCGCATTCAGGACTGCGCGGTCGGCAGCGGCGGCGCGGCGGTAACGCTCACCACGCGCAGCCGGACGGCGGCGGGCGCGGTCTGTGCGGTCAACCACAAGGGCGGCACGGTCAGCGGCGCGGAAATCGGCGGCCGGGTCACGATCTCCGGCAGCGCCTTCCTGCTCGGCGCGCTCGTCGGCGACAACTGCGGCACGGTCGCGGACGCCGAGGTCACGCAGCAGCCGGAATACGACGTTTCCGCGAGTGCTTTACAGGTCGGCGGCGCGGTCGGCATCAACCGGCCGGGCGGCACGGTCCGCTCTGTCCGCGTCACCTCAGATTTCAAGGGCTTTTCCCGCTATCAGTACCTCGGCGGCGTGGTCGGTCAGAACTGCGCGCCCTCGTCCGACGGCACGGCGGCCGGACAGGTGGAAAACTGCACCTATTCGGGCGCGATCACCGAGGGAAAGAGCGCCGCGGCCAACTGCTACGGCGGCATCGCCGGCGTCAACGGCGGTCTGCTGAGCGGAAATACGGTCTCCGCGCTGACGCTGACGGCGGACGGCGTGTACACCGCGACCGCCACCAGCTCGGCCGCCGACAAGGAGCGCCTGTCCACGCACATCGGCGGCATCGCGGGCAAGAACGATACGACCGGCATCATCGAGCAGTGCTACATAGACAATACCAGAACCGGCTCGATCACGGTCAAAAACGGCATGGTCGGCGGCGTGACCGGCTATAACAAGGGCACGGTCGCCCTGTCCGGCGACGGGAGCACCGAAGCCTTAATGACGGGCGTCCGCGAGGTGAGCGGTCTGCTCGCGAACGCGAAAGACCTGTCGGCGGACAGCAGCTGGGTCAAATGGAAGGACGGCGCGGACATCGAGGCGCTGACCTATGCTTCGAGCGGAAAATCGGTCGCGCAGGGACGCACCATGCAGATCATCGTCACGGGAAACGGCAGTCTCGGCGGCATCGCGGGCTGCAATGCGCCGTCCGGCGCGCTCGATCGCTGCGTCAGCGGCGACTGGCTGCTCGTCAACCGTTCGGACAGCATCAGCGTCGGCACCGGCGGCATCATCGGCATGAACGAGAGCGAGAAGGACCTGTCCTTCCTGCTCAACCGGGCGTTCGTCGGCCGTCAGCTCCGAAGCGCCAACACCAACCGCTTCGCCGGCGGCATCATCGGCACCCAGACCAACCGCACGACGGCCGACTGGCTGATCGAGGGCTGCATCAACTACGGAACGGTCTACGGCTGCCTGTCGCACTACTCGGGCGGCATCATCGGCCAGTGGACGAACAACGGCGGCACGCTCGAGCGCTGCTACAACTACGGCAATCTCCAGACCACCTTCCAGGCGAACTGGGTAGGCGCGTCGGGCGGCATCGTGGCGCAGCTGTATCACGCCGCCTCCGGTCAGGACTTCAACATCCTCAGCTGCCAGAACCACGGCAGTCTGTACGGACGGAACGGACGGAGCGTCGACGACTGCGCGAACGACAGCGGCGGCATCCTCGGCAACGTCACGGCCTACGCCGCCGACGCCGGAAAGGGTCAGGCGTTCACGATCAATGTCGCGGACTGCGTCAACGGCCCGGGCGTCGAGATCTATTCGGGCTCCATGGCCTCCGGCATCGTCGGCTTTTTCTCGGCGGACGGCGTGGCGAATATCACGGACAACCACCGGGCACAACAGCTCATCACCAATGCGACCGAGAACATCACGCTGAACATCGACCGCTGCCGCAACTATGCGCAGACGCTCAGTGGCTACAACTTCACCGCCGGCATCTTCGGTGACCGCTATGCCTACGGCCGGACGCAACCCGCGACGGATACCTATATCCAGAACTGCTTTTCGGTCACGCCCGGCCAAAAGGACCGTGAGATCGTCTTTATGCACAGCGGCGGCTCGGATACGCTCGGCGCGGAAAAGACCGGAAACAACTACTACTTTGACGATGCCTGGGGCATCACCAACCAGTACACTTCGGGCGGCATCGACTCCGACTACACAAACCGCCGCGAATCCCGCCGCGCGTATTCGCGTATGCTCGGCTACGGCCTGTTCGATCAGCGGCTGTTCGCCGCTGTGGCGGGGCCGACCCTGGGGCCGGTCGACTCGTTCGCGACGACCTCGCACGGCATGTACTACAACATGACCCCGTCCAATACCTCGATCGACGGGCACGGCATCATGACCGAGACCTCCTCCGGGAAGATCGTCGGCCGCGTCATCTATGATATGCCGTACTCGTATGAGCCGTATGTGTTCAACCACGGCGGCGCGAAGCTCCAGCAGGCGGTCAAGACCCGAAACGGCGGGGCGAGCGGCATGGACGCCTTTGCCCGCACCGCCTACCGCGACTTCGAGCACGGCAGGACGGACGGCGGCGCGCTCGACGGCTCCTTCGGCGTTTCGCTGCGCCAGAACAGCGAGGGCGGCTTCGAGGTCTCGATCACGGACGACGACCGCCCGCTGTACTACGAGGGCAGGGTCTCGGTCGACGGCAAAGAGGTGCTGTCCGGTCTGCGCTTTGTCCCGAAATGCAAGGGTCAGGGTCTGTGGGACCCCGAGCTTGACGGCACGCAGGCCCACGGCGCGGGCACGACGGAGGGCACGTTCCAGCTGCCCGCCGGTCTGGACACCGACACCGCAGGGCGGAGCATCACGCTTTCCGTCCGCGCGGTCAGCCTGTTCGAGGACACCGCGCCCTCCGCATGGAAGCAGGCGCAGACGGTCGACGTCTCGGTCCTGCCGACGCCGGACATCAGCATCCGTCTGACCGGGCACGAAAACGCGTCCCGGTCGAACGGCTGGAAGGAGTCGGCGGTCTACCGGCTCTCTCTGAACAACCTTGCCGACTATGCGCCGTTTGGCGGCTGGAGGGTCGTCTGCCGCCTCGGCTCGCAGACCGTGACGCTCGACAAGAGCCGCCCGGCGGCCGAGATCCGCGGCGGCGGCCTGCAGGAGCTGATCGTGACCGCATCGGCGGATGTCACGAACGGCATCCAGCCGGCCTCCGTGACCCGTACCATCCCGATCGACACGCCGGCGTACCGGCCGGACGGCAGCATCCGCAGCCTGACCGCGTCGTACTCGGGCAGCACGGCGGCGGACTTCACCGTCACGGCGGCGCTGACCGTCCGGGAGACCACGATGGAGACCCCGCCGGTCTACCGCATCGAGCTGCTCGGCACGGTCGGCGGACAGGAATACGTTTTCGCGCATGAGGATGTGCTGACCTCGGCGGGCAGCACGGTCACGGCGAACTTCCGCGACCTGCCGGTGCAGTATTTCGCGGATACCGTCAAAAACCGCCGCGTGCGCGCGTGGTATGCGGCCTCCGGTCTCGGCCCGGTCAGCACCTATGGCGAAACCCGGCAGAGCGGCGACGCCGCCGTTACCCTGCGCACGTACAGCGCCTCCGGCGAACAGCAGCCCGACCGCACGATCTACAGCCATGTCCTCGGCTCTCCGAAGGATTTTGCCGATTACATCGCATACACTGCGCTGCACATCACGCCGCTCGCCGCGCCGGTGCTGAACGCGCCCGAGCTCAGCCGCAGCGCGTCCGGCAGCATCAGCTACCGCTTCTCGTGGACGCAGCCCGGTCAGGGCGCCGCAGATGCGCGCTACAGCGTCCGTCTCACGGGCATCACCGCCGACCGCGCGAGGGTCGGCATCCCGCTGGGCGAGGTCTACACGGACAGCGCCGCAAAGGAGTTCACCGTCAGCGCGGACGACTGGCAGTATGCCGCGGTCGAGCTGACCGTCACCCGTCTGGGGCAGGCCTACGGCGAGGCCGGTCTGAGCGCGTCTCAGACCTGTGATGTTAAGCAGCGCCTCCCCCGCCCGGGTCAGCCGTCGGTATCCAACCCGGATACCAATGAGCTGGTATACGACATCAGCTGGCGCGCGGACGGGC
>USDP01000013.1 GCA_900553545.1 uncultured Eubacteriales bacterium
CGCTACGCTTGGTGTAACGGGTCATGGCGACACGGGCCGCCTCGATCTGGTTGCCGGTGATCCAGCCAGGCTCGAGGGCCTGAATGCCGAATTCGCCGTACGCGATCTTATTGCCGCGGGAAGCAACGCCCTTCATGCGGCCTCTCTGAACGCGACGATATTTGGTTCTCTTGGGCATTAACATTAGCGGTTGCCTCCTTCCGTGCGGTTGTTGTTGTAGGAGCGGCGCTCGCCGTTGTTGTTGTTATACGGACGACGGTCGCCATAACCTCTGCGCTCGCCGTTGCGGCGGTCGCCGCGGCGGTCGTCGCGCTGACGGCGCTCACGCTTGGCAGGCTCCGGATTGGCGGCGCGCAGCGTGGTGTTGAGGACTTCGCCCTTGTAGATCCAGACCTTGCAGCCGACCTTACCATAGGTGGTGTTGGCCTCGGCAAAACCGTACTCGATGTCGGCACGGATGGTCTGCAGGGGGATGGTGCCCTCGTGATAGGATTCGCTTCTGGCGATCTCAGCGCCGCCCAGACGGCCGCCGCAGGTGCACTTAATGCCCTTTGCGCCGAGTCTGGTCGCTCTCTGGATGGCCTGCTTCATCGCGCGGCGGAAGGAGATACGCTTTTCCAGCTGTGCGGCGATGTTCTCCGCGACAAGCTGCGCGTTCAGGTCGGGGCTGCGGACCTCAACGATGTTGAGGGCGACAGTCTTGCCGAGCTTGGCTTCGATCTTCTGGCGCAGGGCCTCGATCTCCGTGCCGCCCTTGCCGATGATGACACCGGGACGGGAGCAGTGGATGTTGATCTTGACCTTCGCATTGTCTCTTTCGATTTCGATCTTGGCGATGCCGGCGGCATAGAGGGTGCTCTTGAGGTACTTACGGATGTTGTAATCCTCGACAATCAGATCACCGACTTTGTCTTCGCGGGCATACCAACGAGAGTCCCAGTCTTTAATTACGCCAACGCGCAATCCATGGGGATTAACTTTCTGTCCCATAGTAACCTCCTGCTTACGCCTTCTCGCTCACACCAAGGGTGATGTGAGTGGTTCTCTTCAGAATACGGTTGTACCGGCCCTGTGCGCGGGGCATGCCACGCTTCAGCGTGGGGCCGGGGTTCGCAATCGCGGTGGACACATAGAGGTTGTCCGCGTTCATGCCGTGGTTGTTCTCGGCATTGGCGATCGCGCTTCTGAGCAGCTTGAGCATGGGTTCGGAGGCAGCCTTGGGGGTCTGCATCAGGTATGCAGCTGCGGTTTTCACGTCTTTACCACGAATCAGGTCGCAAAGAATGACGACTTTGCGAGGAGAGATACGCAGGTACTTCAGATAAGCTCTAGCTTCCATGTTTCTTGCGTCCTCCTTCGTTAAGAATTGGTGGTCTTGCTGCCAGAGTGGCCGCGGAACGTTCTGGTGGGAACGAACTCGCCCAGCTTATGGCCGACCATGTCTTCCGTGATATACACCGGCACATGACGGCGGCCGTCATGGACAGCGATGGTATGACCGACGAAGGAGGGGAAGATCGTGGAGGCGCGGGACCAGGTCTTGAGGACCTTCTTCTCGCCGGCCTTGTTCAGCTCGTCGACGCGCTTGATGAGTTCAGGCGCTACAAACGGGCCTTTCTTAATGCTTCTGCTCATTACTTTTCCTCCTTACTTGGCATTTCTGCGCTTGAAGATAAACTTGTTCGTGCGGTTCTTCGCCTTGCGCGTCTTCAGGCCCATCGCAGGCTTGCCCCACGGGGTCATAGGACCGGGATGGCCGACAGGGCTCTTGCCCTCGCCGCCGCCGTGCGGGTGGTCGCAGGGGTTCATGACGGAGCCGCGGACGGTCGGGCGGATGCCCATGTGGCGCTTGCGGCCGGCCTTGCCAAGGTGGACGTTCTCATGGTCGATGTTGCCGACCTGGCCGATGACTGCGGTGCAGTTCATGCGGACGAGACGGACTTCGCCGGACGGGAGACGAACCTGAGCCAGGTCGCCGTCCTTCGCCATGAGCTGAGCGGACGTACCGGCGGAGCGGACCAGCTGTGCGCCGCGGCCGGGGTTCAGCTCGATGTTGTGGATGACCGTACCAACGGGGATGTTGGCCAGCGGCAGGCAGTTGCCCGGCTTGATGTCGGCGGCGGCGGAGGAGACGACGGTGTCGCCAGCCTTCAGGCCGTAGGGTGCCAGCATGTAGCGAAGCTCGCCGTCTTCATACTTGACGAGGGCGATGAACGCGCTGCGGTTGGGGTCATACTCGAGGCGCTGCACGACAGCGGGCATATCCAGCTTGTCGCGGCGGAAATCGATGATTCTGTACTTGCGCTTGCAGCCGCCGCCGCGATGGCGGACGGTGATGCGGCCGTAGCTGTTGCGGCCGGAACTCTTCTTGAGCGGCTCAAGAAGGCTGCGCTCGGGCTTTGCCTTTTTATCTACGCCGTCGAAGGCGGAAACAGTCATGTTTCTTCTCGACGGGGTGTAGGGCTTAAAAGATTTGATCGCCATTGTGCGTTACACTCCTTCAAAAATTGATTAGACCATACCTTCGAAGAACTCGATGGTCTTGGAATCGGCAGTCAGCTTGACCATGGCCTTCTTGTAGCTGGCACGACGGCCGGCCGGAGCAGCACCCTGGCGCTTTTCCTTACCTTCCATACGGATGGTGTTGACTTTTTCGACCTTGACGTCGAAGATCTTTTCGATCGCTTTCTTGATCTCCGTCTTGTTGGCGTCGGTGGCGACTTTGAAGACGTACTTCTTGTCCTCGGTCGCTTCCATGGACTGCTCAGTGATGACGGGCTTGATGATGATGTCGTAAGCGGTCTTCATTATGCGAACACCTCCTCAATCTTTGCGAGAGCTGCCTTGTCGACAACCAGCTTCTTGGCGTTCAGGATGTCGTAGACATTGATGACATTGGCGAATGCGACCTGCACGCCGGGGATGTTGGCCGCGCTCTTGACAACGACTTCGTTGTTCTCGGCGGTGACGACCAGCGCCTTGCAGTCGGCGCCGACAGCGTTCAGGAAGGTTTTGAAGGTCTTGGTCTTGATGGAGTCCATCTTGATCTCGTCGATGACGACCACGTTCTCCTCGCTGGCCTTGGCGGACAGCACGGACTTGAGGGCCAGTCTCTTGACCTTCTTGTTGAGGGTGTAGCTGTAATCACGGGGCTTCGGCGCGAAGACGATGCCGCCATGATACCACTGCGGGGCGCGGATGGAGCCCTGACGGGCGCGGCCGGTGCCCTTCTGGCGCCACGGCTTGATGCCGCCGCCAGAGACCTCTGCACGGGTCAGAGCGCTCTGCGTGCCCTGACGGCAGTTGGCCAGGTGGTTCTTCACGACGTCGTGAACAACAGATTCATTGGGTTCAATGCCGAAAATAGCATCAGAGAGTTCAATCTCACCGACCTGCTTTCCAGCCATATCAAAAACTTTAGTCTGCATGATTTACTCTCCTCTCTTAGCGGTTTCTTGCCGAAGCCTTCTGCGGGTTGGTACGTGCAGAAGCCTTCTGCGGGTTGATGCTCGCGTTGGCAGCAGCGCCCTTTGCCTTGAAGTTCTTGACCGTGTTCTTCAGATACACGATGCCGCCCTTCGGGCCGGGGATCGCGCCGCGGACGACGATCATGTTCAGCTCTTCGTCGACCTTGACCACGTCGAGGTTCTCGACCGTGACCTGCTCAACGCCCATCTGGCCTGCGCCGTTGTGACCCTTGAAGATCCGGCTCGGAGAAGAGGTGGGGCCCATGGAACCGGCCTGACGATGGACCGGGCCGCCGCCGTGGGTCATCGGGGTGCGATGGCCGCCGCAGCGCTTGACCGGGCCTTCAAAGCCGTGGCCCTTGCTGATGCCGGTGACATCGATCTTGTCGCCGACGGCAAAGATGCTGGCCTTGACTTCGTCGCCGACGTTCATCTCGGCGGCCTTTTCCACGCGGAATTCTTTCAGGTGCTTCTTGGCGGCAACGTTGGCCTTCTTCAGATGGCCGAGTTCCGGCTTGGTCAGCTTGGACTCTTTGACATCCTCATAGCCGAGCTGCACAGCGGAATAGCCGTCGTTCTCAACGGTTTTCTTCTGCGTGACGACGCAGGGGCCGGCCTCGATAACAGTGACCGGGATGACCTTGCCGCTCTCATCGAAAATCTGGGTCATGCCCACTTTTTTGCCGATGATCGCTTTCTGCATTTGCATTTGTGTTTCCTCCTAATTTAAGGTTATTGGTTGACAAACGTGCGCATTGGGACGCATTGGTTTATCAACATGACCCGTCCGTCCTCATATCGACGAACCGTGGCGGGCTGCTGTAATTAAAATTGTGTAATTACAGCTTTATCTCAATCTCAACACCGGCGGGAAGGTCGAGGGCCATGAGGGCCTCAACAGTCTTCTGATTGGGGTTGAGAATATCGATCAGTCTCTTGTGGGTTCTGCGCTCGAACTGCTCACGGGAATCCTTGTACTTATGAACAGCGCGAAGGATGGTGACGACTTCTTTCTTCGTGGGCAGCGGGATCGGGCCGGAGACGGCAGCGCCGTTGCGCTTGGCAGTCTCGACGATCTTCTCTGCGCTCGCGTCGATGAGCTGATGATCATACGCCTTCAGACGGATTCTGATCATTTCCTGGTTTGCCATGTGTGTTTCCTCCTTGATGAAACGTATTCAGTGGTATTGATGCCCTGAGTACGGTCGAAGATCTTGTATACGCTATGCCGTGCGTATCACTCCGCACCATGAAAAAAGACCGACGTTGTCGGCCTGTTCACTGCGGCGATATACGCCGTATCGTGATCCTCAGCCGCCCGATGACCGGACATACTCCGCAGAAGTTACCGTCCAAGACGCAATCTCCTGCATCATCGCATTGACACGCACGGTCACGTTGTTTCCGCTCCCTACGCGCGCCTTTATATACTACAATAAATCCCTCTTGCTGTCAAGAGGGATTTGAAATATTTTTTAGTAATTTTGCAAGAATCTGACCTGCAATTTTCGTCACTTCGCAGAATTTTCATCCACTTCCGAAATGACCGCCTCCATGGCTCTGCACCGGCCGCAGAGGTGGACTGCGCGATTCATTTCTTTTTCCGGACGATCAGGAATACGACCAGCGCCACCGCTGCCGCGCCGAAGACCACCCACGGCCAGACCGGCCCGGAGACAAGCACCCTCGTCGGCCCGTCTGCGCCGCCGATGACGCCGATACTGCTCATTCTGCGACCTCCCCGGCTTCTGTGCTGTCTTCGGCCTCGTCCTTCGGATCTTCGGGGCGCGGCTGCTTCGTCACGACCACGGCCTCCACCCGGTTGATCGGCGTGCCGAGGCCGTAGAACTTCTCCTCATAGCCTGTCATGATCCCAACAGGGCCGTTGGCGTGCAGATCGTGCGTGACGTTATGCAGTTCGAGGAAGCAGCTCTCCATCTCGGGCAGCGACCAGTCGAAGAGCTTGGCGTTGTCGGTCTTGAAGTGGATCTGGCCGCCGAGCTTCAGCACCTTTTTATATTTTTCGAGGAACGTGTGGTACGTCAGCCGCCGCTTTGCGTTCTTTTTGCGGGGCCACGGATCGCAGAAGTTGATATAGAGCAGGTCGATCTCATCGTCGGCGAAGAACGCGTCGATGTTCGCGGCGTCGAGTGAGACGAAAAAGACGTTTTTCAGGCCCATGCGGATCGCGGACTCCATCGCGAGCACCAGCGCATCGGGCACGCGCTCGATCGCGATGAGCAGCACGTCCGGCTCCGCCGCAGCCGTCTCGACGGTAAATTTGCCCTTGCCGCAGCCGACCTCGACGCGCAGCTCGCGGCAGCCCGGCATCAGGCTCCGCCAGTTGCCGCGCAGCGCCTCCGGCTCGTGGATCCAGACGGATTCACAGGCGTTCATGCGCGGCTCGAGATTGTTTCTTCGTCTCATTCTCATGGTAAATTCCTCGGTTTTACAGATTTTTGGTCATTATATCATAGAAATTAGAGAATTACAAGCCACGCGCCGACGCGCGCAAAAAAACGGCTGCACCGACGGTGCAGCCGTTTTTTGTGAATTTACTTCAGATTCTTCCACGTCTCGGTCTTGCCGGACTTGGTGTAATCGTGGCCGTTCGCGGCCTCCATCACGTTGAGATAGCACGCATCTGTCTCCGCGACATCGGTGAAGATCTTGAGGCCCTCGTCGCCCTTCGCGAGATATGCGCTGTCCGCGCTGCGGGAGAGCATGCGGTTGACGATGCTGACGACCTCGGCACGGGTGATCGCGCCGTTCGGCTCATACGCACCCTCGACATCGTCCAGATAGCCTCTGGCGACGACGGAGGCGATGTACTTATAGCCCCAGAACGCGGTCGGGACATCGGTGAACTTCACGCTGCCCTCTTTCAGGGAGAAGAAGCGGGAGGCCATCGCGCAGAATTCCGCGCGGGTGACGGACTTCGTCGGCTTGAACGTGCCGTCGGTGTAGCCGGTGATGACGCCCTTGGACGCCAGCGTCTTGACCGCGGTCTCGTACCACTTGCCAGCCGGGACGTCGGAGAACTGGACGTTCTTCGTCATCGTCTGGTCGAGGAGGAGCCGATAGAAGATCGTCGCGGCCTCGGCGCGGGTGAGGTTGCCGTTCGGCTTGAACGTGCCGTCGGGATAGCCCGTGATGTACGCGAAGTGGTCGGTGTCGTTGAGCCGCAGATCCTCGACCGTGCCGCTGACATTGACGTCACTCGCAGGCATGACGAACGTGTAGGTGTTGTCGTCGATCTTCTTGATCTCGACCAGCTTGCCGTTTTTGTCCACGACCTTGATGTCGTCCGCAGTGACGCCGTCCGCGACCTTGATGGTCACAGTCGAACCGGCGGTGGCGGTGGAGCGGTCGGGCTTAAGCTGATCCTTCTGCCCCTCTTCCACAATGACGCGATAGACCGGCTCGGAATAACCGCCGCCATCGTTCAGCGTGAATTCGGGATCATACTGCGTACCGCTGCCGTCCCCGGCATCGACGGCGCAAACTGCGCCGCCGATGCCCGCGAACAGGCAAACGACAAGGATCAGAGCCAAGAATGCTCTAAAATGATGTTTCATACTGTACTCTCCTTCCATCGCGAGGCGATCAGCTGTTTTTGGTCTTCAGCGCAACGCCGTATTCGTACATCTGGATGAAGTAGGTGCCGCCGATGTTGGACAGCGGGCCATAGCTCGCGGTAAAGACGCCGCACTCATCGCCGAACTTATCGGTTGCCGTTCTGCCCGTGTAGGTCAGGCTGCCGGTGGCATAGACCTTGCCGTCGAAGCTGCCGTTGACCTTGCGGAGGATCTCATAGGTCAGGCCGTCGGCGCGCTTGAGCGGCGTGGTCGATCTGCCGTCCTCATTGCGGACTTTGATCAGGACAACGAAGTTTGTGGCGGTCTTTGTGGTGTAGGTCGCTTCGATCTGGATGGTCTTCAGTTCAACACCGCCGATCTTACCGTCGCCGTCCAGCACATAGTTCGTGTCGCCGACTTTGACCACGACCTGCGCATCGCCCTTTGTAAGGCCCTCAAGTGCATTGTTGCTGTTCGGATCAATCGGTTTGCCCTGAATAGAGATCGCGAGATCCAGATCTCTGATGGTATGGCCCTTGGCGAGGCCGCGGTTGGTGCTGTTTTCCTCTGCCTCGAGGATGTTCAGCAGGGCGGTGTAGAGCTTGCTCTGCGGAAGTCTCCAGTACAGGCTGACGGTGCCAATCGTGCTGGCCTTTTTGACCGTGACCGGGCGCTGCGCGATGTTGGCGGAGCCTTCGATGAAGTTCTCGCCGGTCTCGATGCCGGTCTCGCCGGTGGCCGGGATGAAGCCCTTCGAGCCATTGGTCAGTGCGGTAGTCGTCGTTGTCGCGTTACCGGTCTCATTATTCGTCAGCCGGTAGTTGGCTGCACCGGAGTTCAGAACGGTCTTGAACTTCAGCGTGTAGTTCTCGTCCATCTCCTCATCCACAGAGGTTCTCTTGGCAGCCAGCGCGGCCTGATTGTACTCGGGCGTTGCCGGGGTCGTCGTGGTGCGGTTGGCCGCCTTGTAATCGAACTTGCCGCAATCCGCGTTGCCCACGCAGTTGTCATAGTCCTGCTCGACGAAGATGCTTTCCAGATCGAAGTCGGCCAGATTATCGGCGTAGGACTTGCTGCCGCGGGTCGATTTGATCGTCTTCTCCAGCGTCCAGTCGAGGACGTTCGGCGTCTCGCCGTAGACCGTCGCGTCGTTGAGGTACTCGGTCGTCTCGGACGTGAACTTCACGCCGCCATAGGTCGTGACCGCAGAATCCTTTGCCGTCTGGTCGGTGACATACTTGACGTTGTAGTTCATGTTCTCCGTGCCGGCGACGAGGATCTCATAGCCGTCATGGACGTCGAGGCGGTTGTAATCATCGGTCTGCGAAGCCGTCAGGCCATTGATGAGTGCGTTGGACAGATCATCGTAACCCTTGATCTGGCGAGTCTGGCCGTAGATGTGGGTATCTTCCTTCGGCGCAACTGTGGCTTCCTTGTCGTTGATGGTGTACTTGCCGCGATAGATCAGGGACTGATAGTACGTCTCGGCTACCGGAACCTGACCGCTCGGGAGCTGCGTGCCGATATTGGTACGGCTCACATTCTGCATAGTCGGATCAATGCCAGTCAACTTTCTGTACAGCTCGTCGTAAACCGTGATGGTGGTCATGTAGCTCTGCGGGGAACCGGTGTAGACCTTATCCTGATCAGGCAGGTGGACGCCCAGTTCCTTCTTGATCGCCGTGACAGTAACCGTCGTGCTGATGGCCTGTTCACCCTCGCCGCGCTTCAGCGTGACTTCGAAGGTGCCAACGCCGTTCACGTTCAGGATGCCGGTCTTTTCGCCGATCGTAACGTTGCCGACGAATCCCGCAGCAGCCATCACGCTCCATCTCATCACGCTCGAGCCGTTCTCGTGATCGGTGTAGTAGCCGTAGTGGTACAGCTGAACCTCGTCGCCGTAGTAAGCGACGTTCTCGCCGTTGCCGTTCACCGGCAGGCCGTAGATCGCAAGATCCGGTTTGAAGTTGGTGCGCTGTCTGGTGTACTCGCCGTCCACATAGGTGATGACGTAGTTCTTTGCCAGTGCGTCAGCCGGCTTGATCTTCGCGCCGCCGACCTGGTCGAGCGCGTGGTTCGTAAAGCCGCCCTTATCATAGTTGAACAGGAATTCCGGCGCGATCTGCACGTCGCGGAGCGAGGTGTCGTTGGTGTTGTCGGACGTGCTGTAAGCGAGGCCCTCGTACTTCGCCGTCATGGCCGGGAACGCATCATACTGCGTGCTCTGCTTGGAGTGCGTCGTGACGGTGAGCGGCTTCTGCGCGATCACGAACGGGGCCGAAACCTCGTGTGCGGTGTAGTTGGTGGTTTCGTTGACGTGGAGCGTGACGACATATTCGCCCGCGTCGACCGGCGCCTGCTCGGCCACATTGCCGTCCGTCGGGGTAGCGAAGCCGATGGCCACGTCGCCCGCGTAGGTGAGATAGGACTCTGCGCCATTGTTCTCCGTTACAACCTTCGTTGCAACGTCATACGGCATGGAGTTGTAAGTCGTACCCTCAGCGGTGATTCTGATTTCCGGATGCGCCTTGGTGATGGTGTAGATGCCGTAGGCGACGTCGCCCGTGGAGGTCGTGACCTTCACGATGTAGCGGCCCGCGTTCAGCGTCGTCGCATCCTTGACCTCGTTCGCACCGTTCAGATACACGACATCATAGGTCGCGCCCTCTTTCGTCAGCGCGACGTTGACGCCGTTGACCTGGCCGTAGAGTTCAGCGGTGTTGCTGATGGAGATCAGGGTGCTGGGCTGCGGCTCTGCTGCATCAACCTTCTGCGCATCGGCAGCATCCTTGACGACCTCGAACTTCATCGTGACGCCGCCCTTGTAGTTGTCCTGCTTCGGGCGGGCAACCACGGTGTAGAGGCCAGTCTTGCTGAGATCCTCGGTCTTTTCGATCTTCGTGTCGCTGTGGTAGTAGAAGGTCAGGGTATAGCCTTCGTTTGCTTTCAGCTCGTTGCCAGCCTGATCGATCATCTTGATGACCTGATCCGCCGGGAACTGTTCGCCCTGCTTCAGCTTCAGTGTGCCGGTTTCGCCGTATACCTGGCTGCGGCTGACGTAGATGGGCTCTTCGTAGGTCTTTGTCCCGTCGACAACGTAGTTATCCGCGTCGTCGCCGTGCAGCTGCACATCAGAAACGGTGAACTCATTCTCGCCCGCGTTCGCGTCCCTGAGGGTACCGGTCGCGGTGGCGTAGATGCTGTCGCCGTTGATGATGCCAATGTCGTTCGTCGGCAGGCCCGTCGTGCCCTGATCGGTTTCGGCGTCATTCAGGATGACCTCAACGAGGTTGACATTCGTCTTGCCGTCGTAGACCTTGGCCTGTACGACTGCGTCCTCGACGTAGACCTTACGCTGCTCGATCGTGAAGGTGAACTCTTCGACCTTTTCCGTCCAATAAGCGGAAGCCGGGAGCGTGACCTTCGCGGTATAAGTACCGGCCTGAGACGGCTCGACCTGCTTGCCAGTGACCTTATCGTAATACTTGACTGTCCAAGACTTGGCTGCCGCCGCGTCGATATCGCTGCCGTTGAAGTGGAACTCATCCAGCGACACCGAGACACCCTGTGTCCGGCCGTTGTAGGTCGGGTTCAGGTTGCTGACGTTGAACTTGTAGCTGCTCTCGCGGACGATGATGCTGCGGGTGATCTTCTCAGTCATGTAGCCCGTGTTGGAGGTGGCCACAACGGTCAGCGTGTAGAAGCCCGGCTGCACCTGCTCTGCCCCGGTGTCCCACTCGAACGCATTCCAGCCGTCGACGGTAGCCTTCGAGGTGAAGGTCTTTTTATAATTGGTCTCGTTGCCCTTGGTATCGTCTGCCGTGATGGTGACATTGAGCGTCGCATTCGGCACCGCGCCAACCGCGCCGGAAACCAGCACGTTCACGGTGACCGTCTCGCCCTCGGTGATGCCCTCAAGGTTGTCGCCGCGCTCGTTGGTGTTGACGGCGACTGCGATGGTCGCCTCGCCGCTCGTCGGCATCATGACGTTGGAATAGTAGACCTGACGGCCATCATTCGCATCCTTGGTGTTAACCGTGCCCTGATCGATCAGCTCAAACGAGCCCTTGACGATCGGCGTGGCTGGATCCTTGACGGTGATGACCGCACGGTAGGCGGTATCCTGCTCGACCGGCTTCAGCAGGAGCGTCGTGCCGGTCGCGCCGGTGATGTCTTCCCAACGTTCGGAGTTTGCGAAATCGCGGGTCACGGTCGCGCCGGTCAGCTTCTGCCACTGGATGGTGTAGTCCTTGTTCGGGTTCAGCTTGGCGACGATATCGCGCAGGTCATCGCCCAGCTTCCAATCGAGGGTATACACGTCGGACAGCTTCAGCGTGGCGCTCTCATTCGCCAGGAACAGGCCATCCGCCTTGGAGATGTGGATGCCGCGTTCGCCAGCGGTGGTCTGGTTCTTGTTCTCATCCGTGCAGTTGTAGACCACAGAGGAATAGACCGTAACCTTGTCGGTCTGGATGGTCTGGTTTGCGCCCTCGGCGCTGGTGATCGTCCAGACCTTCTCACCGTTCACTTCCGTCTCTTTCCAGTTCTCGCTGGGCTTGAAGGTTTCGTCGCCGTAGTAGACGGCGGTGATCACGGAATCCAGCTTGGTGTTCGCCTTTGTCTTCGTCTCGACCGGCAGTTCGTCGGTCGTGATCTGGGCGACCATCTTGCCAGACGTATCCGGCTTCAGCTCTGCTTCGCCAAGCGGCTGGAACGCATTGTTCTCATCGACATAGTAGAACGCAACGGTTCCCGTCGGCTTGCGGTCTGCCCCAGCTTCCGCCGCTTCCACAGTGGCGGTCAGGGTGATCTCATTCAGCTGATAGACGTCCGGATATTTGCCATTGTTACGGTCGACCTCGGTCGCCTTGATGGCGTCGATGGCCTCGACCGTCCCCGTCACGCCCTGCGGGTCGCCGATGGCGATATCCTTCGAAACCACTTTGCTGCCGTCGAACGGGCTGTTCTTCGCGCCGGTCAGCAGGATGTGATAGCGGTCGCCGACCTTGGTCGTCTCCGCGGTGTAGGTGTCGCCGGTCGTCGTGGTGGTTTTCCAGTTCGCATCGGTCAGCGTCTCCCACTTCATGGTGTACATGTCGCCCGCGACGGTACGGCCGTCGCGCGCCACGACCGACCAATCCGCCTCGTCATCCTTATTTGCGCCGGTCTGCTTCAGCTGGAACGTATGCTTGATGCCGGCGGTCAGGCCGCCGAGATGGTAGTCATACGAAGTTGCGGTCTTGTTGTCGCCGTTCGCAACTTCCTGACCCTGCGCATCAATCCACTTGCCCGTATGGACAGGGCTGTCGACATCGGCAATGACCGGGATCTGGAGCTGCGCGGACTTGATATAGACCATCAGAGGCGTCGTTTCCGTCGTCGAGGTCTCATAGGTCTCGTTCGGCACATACTTTGCGTAGAACTCGTCCTTGGCCTCGGCCACCGGGTCAGTGTAAGCGCTCATGGTCGCCTCAGCAGCCGCGACGCCCATGTTCTGGCCCTCGGGCTGTACCGGAACCGTCGCGATCAGCGTCCAGTCATTGTCCTTCTTCTGGTAGAACTCCACGCTGCCGCTTTCAACGCCAGTCTGTGTGCCTTCCTTTGTGACCTTCGCCACCAACGTGATGGTCTGGCCCTCGAACTGCGCCTTGTGCATATCACCGCTCAGTCCGTCAAACGGCGTCCCGTTCTTGATGACAACCGTGTTGGCTTCGTCTTCCGCGTCGGTGGTCAGGGCGATCTTCGTGTTCTCTTTGACGCTCTTGGTGGTGTTCGTGTAGAGGCAGACGTCGTATTGATTTGCAACGTATGCGTTGTTCTCGAACTTCACAGCCTTGTTATACAGCTCGCCCATCGGATAGATCTTGGCGCGGAACTCATAACCGGATTCTCCCGGCGTGACCTGATACTCGTTCGTGTCGGTGAATTCGCCCGGCACGGTCTCCCAATCGCTGGTCGCGGTCTTCTTGTACTGCCAGACGATCTTATAGTGCTTACCGAGAACAGGCGCATCGTTAGGCTTCACACATTCCAGACCGGTGATCTTGCCGGTGTTGACCGTCAGCGTATAGGTCTGGCCCGCGGTCATGGTCTGCGCAGAATCGCCATTCGCATCCTTGATGGTCAGCGTACCATGATTGCCTTCGCCCAGCGGCGTCCAGGTAATGGCGCGGGAGAAGATCTTGAGCTTGATGGGGCCGGCCTCGCAGTCGGTATAGCCCTCGACCGTCTCGGACTGGAACTTCACCCAATAATACCGGAAGTGCTGATTCGCCGGAGTCAGATACTTGTCCGCCGAAGTGCTGTAGCTGGCAGTCTTGCCGTTGACGGCCACTTCGCCGAGCTTCTCAGCGGCATCCTTCTCGGCGGTCTTGCCCACATAGAAGATCGCAGTGCCCTTCACATGGGCGTTGAACTCCGCATTGAGCGTGAAGGTCTTGCCTTCATACTGGATATCATACTCCGCCGCATGAAGCGCCGTGTCGCCAAACGTCAGTGTGACGGTCGACTTCTGCGCCTCCCAGATGGCATAGACAGTGGTATCCGCAGTGAACGGGATCTCAACGCCGGGATTCTTGATATCCCCGATCTTATAATCCGGCGTTGTGGCCGTACCGCTCAGCGCCCAGCCGAGGAACGTATAACCGTTGCGGACAGGAACCTGAGCGGTGAACTTGGTGTTGTTCCCGTCACGATGAATATAGTAGTTCGCGGTCTGCGGGGCGGGCAGGTTGGACACGTGGTCGAGCGCGTTTTCGTTATAGGTGACCGTGATGGTCTTGCGCTCGATGCCGGAGACGGTGATGCGCGTGTTCGCGGTCACATAGACGAGGCGGAACGAGATCATGGTGATGCCGTTCTCCGTCTTGATGCTCTCGCGGCCCAGCTCATAGCCGTTCGCCGAGACGGACAACTTGCTGTAATCGTAGCCCGGCTGAATGACCAAGTTAAACGTCACATCGTCGCCATACGCAATGGTAAACGGCGTGTTGTCCGTCGGTGTGACCGAAGTCATCCCCGTGCTGCCGTGCTGCCAGTCCTTCAGTTCCCAGCCATTCGCCGCATCCTTCACCTTGACAACGGTGATCTTCGGCTG
The DNA here is from genome assembly GCA_900553545.1 of uncultured Eubacteriales bacterium. GTDB lineage: Bacteria > Bacillota > Clostridia > Oscillospirales > Oscillospiraceae > CAG-170. Next base: position 14,142 of record USDP01000013.1, read on the forward strand.
GATGGCCTCATAGACCGCATGGACGGTGGTATCCGCAAGAATCGCGTCGTTGAACGGGAAGACCGTCGTGTTGTCTTCCTTATAATAACCCTTGAACTTAAAGCCCTCGCGCTCCGGAGCCGCGGGCATGGAGGCATAATAGCCGTGCTCGACGCTCTGGATCAGGAACGGCGCCTGTTCCGTCACTGTCGAGGAGGTGCCGTTTGCGCCCGGCGTGACCTTCGAGACTTTGAACGAGACCTGATGCACCGCGTTCTGCGTCACCGTAATGGTGATGTTGCGGTTTTCCTCAATTTTCCTGCCCATACCGATTTCATAGGTATAGGAGGTTGCTCCGGTGTGGTTCACTTCGCCAGTCTTTGCCGTCAGCGCTCCTTCAACCGAATCAACTACCTCGGGTGCCTTCGCCGCATACTGGCGGTCAACATTCACCGTAAAGGTGAACGGGTCATGCCAGTTGACGGTAGCCACGCCCGCCGGAACGGTGCTGTAACCGGCGCCGGAGGAGATCGTCACCGTGTAGGTGAGCTTTTCCCAGACGGCGTAGAGCGTGACCGTCGCGTCGTTCAGATACTGGCCGCCCGGCTGATAGGCCACGGGGCCTGTGGGGCTCGTCGCCCAGCCCTTGAAGGTGTGGCCGTCGCGGGTCGGGTTTGCCGCCGCCAGCGTCAGCGCAACGCCGTGTGTCTTGGTCTGCGCGTTGGGAATGCCACTGACCGTCGCATCTCCGTTCGCGTTCGCCTCGTAGTTCACGGCATAGGTCATCGGGGTCAGCTGGCCGTAGAGCACCAGATTGGAGGTGACTTTGTCATTCGCAAAATCCCACTCTCTGCCGCCGCCGTTCGGCTTGGTCGTCCACTTTTCACCGAAATTATAGCCCGGGATCTTCGGGTCGGCCGGTTTCGTCAGCGCGGAGCCGTTTTCCACGTACTGAATCGAATAGATGCTGCCGTAGGGTTCCAGCGAGAACGTGACCATACGCGTCACGACCGCTCTGGCGCTGACCGTAACCACATAGGCATGGTCAACCGTAAACGCGCGAGTGGTCTGCGTGGGTTTGTCGCCGTTGCCGTCGACCTCGAACACCTTCGTGCCGTCGACGCGCAGCGTAGCCGTCGTGTCGGCATACGCCTCCACACGGATCTTGAAGCTGTCGCCATATTCAAATGTATAGGACGTCGAGTCATTTGCCTCTTCCAGATCAGCGCTGCCGAAGCCTGTAGCATCATATGCCTTGCACTCCACGAACGTGGCCTCGTAGCCGTCGCCCTGCGGCAGGGAGATCGTGAACTTCTTCACCGTCGGGTCGCCAACCGCAACGGTCAGATCCTTGTCCGCAGTGAAGGTATATGTATAGATGTTGCCATTGACCGTCGAGCCAAGGACGCGGTCGCCCGCCGTGACCGTACCGATCTCATAGCGTTCGCCCAGCGCAATCTGGAACGTCACTTCCGAGCCCACATCGACCGAAGTAACCGTGTCGGCCAGATTGCCCGTGCCCTGATGTGTCAGCGTCACACCGGCGGGCACGATCAGCGGCCACGTAATCTTGACCTGATTGCGCGTCCACACCGGATACAGCTTGACATCGGCCGTGATTTTCTGTGTGAAGTTATACTCGGCCTTGGTCGTCAGGTTATCCGTCCAATGCAAGAAGTTATAGCCCTCGCGGATCGGCGGGACTGTCGGAACCTTCTCTCCCGGGATCACTGTGTCATGCTCGACATTGATCGCATCCGGCAGCTGCGACACACCGGTCACATCGGCCACGAAGCTGACCGTGTGCGTATTGGCTGTTTCCGTCGGCTCCCAAATTGCCGTAAGGACAGTGTCAGCCCCCAACCTTTTCCACCGTGTCGCCGGGCTGGAAAAGCACGGGATTTCCATCGGCATCTATATTTTCCCAGGTATCGCTGCTCCAGCCCTTGAAGGTGCAGCCTGCGAGCGTCGGCGTCACATCAGAAATCGTGAAGCTCTGATTGTCTTTGCCCGAGCCAGTCGTGCGGAACGTCCCTACGGGGATGCCCGCTGTGCCTGTGTATCCGCCGTCGTTGTAAGAGACAGAGTAGCCAAGCGGAAGATGCCTGGCCGAAACCGTCATTGTTTTGATTGAGGTTTCGCCTACTGCCTCATTCGTGTTATAAATGTCAGTTAGCGAAACACCATGCCATTCCGCCGCGAAGTAGATGCGCTGCAGAAGTCTTCCCGTGTTGTTCTCGTCACTAATAATGCTATTCGAGTCAGTAATATCGCCTTCTACAATGACGACACCCGGATTAAACACTCTAACTGGTTGTGAACCATCAGGGGTTACTTCCTTTGTGATTTCGGAGTATGCAGAATCGCTGGCCTTCTTATCCTTCACTTCGCTGCCAGCAATCATCCCAGTTTGGGCGTTACTATAGCGCGCAAACTGCTTCAGTTCCGTGATTTCAACATAATCGTCGCCGGTTGCGGTACTAATCGTATAATGAACCCGAAAGTCTTTACTTTCGCCCATAATATACGGTCCGTCCGGTAGAATCGGCTCAAATTTGAAAATCAATCCATGTGCTTTATATGCATCGGAATTTAAGACAATCCCGCCCGCCGGCTCAGCCGCCAAGGCTGCCGTCGGGAACATGCCAAGCAGCATGATGAGCGCCAGAAGCAGACTCAACAGCCGTTTGGGCGTGTACTTCGTTCTTTCCATTCTTGTTCCTCCTCTTGTTTCGTGCCGGCTGCGATTGGGCGCAGTACCCCCGGCGATTTCCAGATCTTCTTGTGTCAAGTATACCATATCAGGCAAAAATTTCAACCCTAATTCCGCGCATTTTTTACTCCTTTTTACGCGGTTATCCCCGATAACCATGTGAAAATCGAACCCCGATGCGGCGGGCAGGGGGCAAAAATAAAACCGCCCCCTGACA